>CAVBJB010000071.1:0-7807 GCA_963595625.1 Lachnospiraceae bacterium
ATACTAATTTCAAAATAATTGCGTTAATACCAAAAACGAAATTAATATGAAAAAATTAACCTTAACATTAGCAGCTTGCGGTTTAATATTCGCAACATCTTGTAAAAAAGAAACAACTACAGAAATCACTACAGACGGTGAAGTAGTGGAAACAACAACTGTAGCACCATCAGATGATGTTCAAGCAGCTTACTCTCAAGCAGAAGCTGATTTAGAACAAGCAAAAAGAGATTTAGAAGCAGCAAAAGCTAAAGGAGATAAAGAAGCTGAACGTTTAGCTCAAGAAGCATACGACAAAGCAAACAACACTTGGGAAGATGTAAAAGCAAAAGCTAATCAGGTAGGAAACGATATCGACAGAGCTGCACAAAACACTAAACAAGACATTAAAGATGCAGCAAACGATGCAGGAAGAGCAATTGATAACGCAGCTCAAGATGTTAAGCAAGGAACTAAAGAAGCAGCTCAAGATGCTAAAGAAGGAATAAACAACGCTTTAGAAAAAGCAAAAATTAAATAATACAGATGAGGCTACAAAAGTAGTCTCATTTTTTTTGGGGCGTTACCGCCTTAGGGCGGTCAGGCTATCCGCTATATCTTTTGTTCGTACCTCACAAAAGGATGCCGCTACTATCCTTAACGCTTAAAAACAAAAAAACCCGCTAAAAGCGGGTTTTAATGTAAGATATATAAAGTCTTAAGCTTCAAATGGTAAAATAGAAACGTAAGATTTGTTATCTTTTTTCTTTTGGAATTTAACAACTCCATCAACTTTAGCATGTAAAGTATGATCTTTACCCATGTAAACATTTTCACCTGGGTTGTGCTTAGAACCTCTTTGTCTTACAATGATATTCCCAGCGATGGCAGCTTGTCCACCAAAAATCTTAACACCTAAACGTTTCGATTCTGATTCTCTACCATTCTTCGAACTACCGACACCTTTTTTGTGAGCCATGATAATTTAAATTAAATGTTAATACCTTCGATTACGATTTGTGTTAAAGCTTGACGGTGACCGTTTTTCTTTTGGTAACCTTTTCTTCTTTTCTTTTTGAAAACAATAACTTTGTTACCTTTTAAGTGCTTTAATACTTTTGCTCCTACAGAAGCTCCTTCTACAGCTGGGGCGCCTAAAGTGATTGTACCATTGTTGTCTACTAAAAGAACTTTGTCAAAAGTAACATTAGATCCTTCTTCAACAGCTAAACGGTGAACAAAAACTTTTTGGTCTTTGCTTACTTTGAATTGTTGCCCTGCTATCTCTACGATTGCGTACATAACAATATTTTTTATTAAACTATTTTTAAGACCGCAAATATACATCCTTTTATCATATTTTCAAACACTTATATTCTTTTTTATTCATATATTTTTTTTTTATAACTTTTGTGTAACATTTTAATTAAGAATACTACTAATAAAACAACTTAAATTAAATTACTAGTTTTTATGAAAAAATCTTTAATGGCTTTAAGTTCTATTCTTCTATTATCTGCGAACGCTTTCGCTCAAAAGGTAGCATTCGAAGAATATGACTTAGATAACGGATTGCATGTTATTTTACATCAAGACAATTCTGCGCCAGTTGTTGTAACATCTGTTATGTATCATGTAGGAGCTAAAGATGAAAACCCAGAACGTACAGGTTTTGCTCACTTTTTTGAACACCTTTTATTTGAAGGGACTAAGAATATTAACCGTGGAGATTGGTTTAAAATTGTAACGGCTAATGGTGGTAACAACAATGCCAACACATCTGATGATAGAACGTATTACTACGAAGTTTTCCCATCTAACAACCTTGAGTTAGCCATTTGGATGGAATCTGAGAGATTATTACACCCGGTTATTAATCAAATTGGAGTGGATACTCAAAATGAAGTTGTAAAAGAAGAAAAACGTTTACGTGTAGACAACCAACCGTACGGTAACCTAATTACGGCAGTTAAAAAGGAAATGTTTAAAAAACACCCTTACCGTTGGGCTCCTATTGGTTCTATGGAGCATTTAGACGCTGCAACTCTAGAGGAATTTCAAGCTTTCAATAAAAAATTCTACATTCCAAACAATGCAGTTTTAGTTGTAGCTGGAGATTTCCAAAAAGATCAAGCTAAAAAATGGATCAAACAATATTTCTCTGAAATTAAAAAAGGAGAACCAATTAAAAGAGAATTAATTGGAGAAGATCCTATTACCTCTCAAATCAATGCAACGTACGAAGATCCAAACGTACAGTTACCAATGTTAGTAGCGTCATACAGAACACCGTCTATGAAATCTAGAGAGGCTCGTGTTTTAGATATGTTATCAAGTTATTTATCAGACGGTAAAAGTTCTGTTTTATACAAAAAAATTGTAGATAAAAACAAAACAGGTTTACAAGTAGGGGCTATGAACTTTAGTCAAGAAGACTACGGGATGTATTTAATCTACGGAATACCAATGCAAGGAAAAACTTCAGATGATTTATTAAAAGAAATTGATGAGGAAATTGTAAAGGTTCAAAATGAATTAATGTCTGAAAAAGATTTCCAAAAACTACAAAATATTTTTGAAAGTCGCTACGTAAGCAGCAACTCAAACCTAGAGGGAGTAGCTGAGAATTTAGCCTCTTACTACTTATTATATGGAGATGTAAACTTAATTAACGAAGAAATTAAAATTTACAGATCTATTACAAGAGAAGAAATTAGAGATGCAGCTAAAAAATTCTTACAACCTAACGAGCGTTTAATTCTTGATTACGTTCCTGCAAAAGATAAAGCTCAGAAATAATTTGAAATTTTAGAATCTAATGAAAAAATATATATTCGTAGCAGCCAGCTTAATTTTATGTTATACTTCAGCAATTGCTCAAGACAGAAGTATGCCAAAATCTGGACCTGCACCAACTGTCAATATTGGTAAACCAACAACTTTTACTTTAAAGAACGGATTAAAAGTTTTAGTGGTAGAAAATAAAAAATTACCTCGTGTATCTTACAACTTAACAATAGATGTTGTACCATATGCAGAAAATGATAAAAAAGGAGTTTCAGACTTATTAAGCGATATGCTTGGTAATGGAACTAAAAAGATATCTAAAGATGCATTCAATGAAGAAACTGACTTTTTAGGGGCTAATATTGGATACAGCGCAAATGGTGCTTATGCATCAGGATTATCTAAATATTCGGATAGAATATTAGAATTAATGGCAGACGGTGCCTTACATCCAATTTTAACACAAGAAGAACTTGAAGATTCTAGAACTAGAATGATCGAGAGTCTGAAAAGCAACGAAAAAAGTGTTTCGGCAATTGCGGGTAGAGTTGAGAATGTTTTAGCATACGGTAAAAATCACCCAAGCGGGGAATATACAAGTGAGCAAACACTTAAAAATGTTACTTTAGAAGATGTTAAACACAACTACAATACATACTTTGTACCAGGAAACGCTTACTTAGTAATTATTGGTGATGTTGATACAAAAGCTATTAAAAAACAAGTTGAAAAAAACTTTGGATCTTGGAAAAAAGCAATTGCTCCTAGTATTTCTTTTACAGAGCCAACAAACGTACAATATTCACAAATTAACTTTGTAAATGTTCCGCACGCAGTACAGTCAGAAATTTCTGTTGTAAATACAGTTAACTTAAAAATGACTGATAAAGAGTTTTTTGCTGGAGTTTTAGCAAATCAAATATTAGGTGGTGGAGGTGAAGGAAGATTATTCCTTAACTTACGTGAAGCTCATGGTTGGACTTACGGTTCTTACTCATCTTTAGGTGTTGGTAAGTATACACGTAAATTCCGTGCATCTGCATCTGTTAGAAACGCAGTTACAGACAGTGCTGTAGTTGAAATTCTAAATGAAATCAATAAAATTCGTACGGAGTTAGTTAGCGCTGAGGATTTAAAAAATGCTAAAGCAAAATACATTGGTAACTTTGTGATGGAAACACAAAAGCCAGGTACAATTGCACGTTATGCCTTAAGTACTGAGACTAATAAATTACCTGAAGACTTTTACGAAAACTACATTAAAAACATCAATGCTGTAACTGCAGAAGATATTAAAAATGTAGCTAACAAGTATTTTTTAGTTGATAAATTAAGAATTATCATTGCTGGTAAAGCTGCAGATGTATTACCAAACTTAGAAAAAACTGCTAAACAACATAAATTACCAATTTTCTATTTTGATCAATACGGTAATAAAGCTGAAAAACCAGAAATTAACAGACCGATTCCAGCAGGTGTAACTACAACATCAGTTTTAACTGATTATGTAAACGCCATTGGAGGAGAGAAAAAATTAAAGGAAATTAAATCTTTACTTACGGTTTCTTCAGGAACTATTCAAGGTACTCCTGCTGAATTAACAAATAAAGGAACCAATGATGGAAAACAATTCTCTGAAATTAAAATGATGGGAATGAGCGTTCTTAAACAAGTTTTTGACGGTACTAAAGGTAAAATTTACCAACAAGGTCAGTCTATGGATATGCCAGAAGATTTAGTGAAAGAATTTAAAGGAAAAACTTTATTTGATGAGATAGACTTATTAAAATCTACTGCAAAATTAACTTCTTTAGAAACTTTAAATGATAAAGATGTTTATGTAATAGTTAACGGAAATAAAACGTATTACTACGACACAAAAACAAAATTAAAAGTTGCAGAAAAAACAGAAGTTAGTCAAAACGATCAAAAAATAGCTACTACAAATTTATTTTCTAATTATAAAGAAGTAAAAGGTATTAAAATTCCTCATGAAATCGACATGGAATTAGCTCCAGGAATGGCAATTAAATTGTTGACAACTCAAGTAAAAGTTAATGAAGGAGTTACTGCTAACGACTTTAAACTTTAATATGTTATAAAAAATAAAAAGACTGCTTAAGCAGTCTTTTTTTATTTCTATTATTAGTAATTTTGCATTATATAAATCAGATTATTTTAAGAATGAAAAAATATATTTTAATAGCTGCAATTGCAACTACGCTTATTTCTTGTAAAGAAAATTCTACGGAACAAAATCCGAATACAGTTGATACTCACACAGCGCATTCAACAACTAACTTAACAGAAGCTAAAACTGAAATCCCAGCCGAAAATTTAGCTACATCAGAATTTAAAATTGAAGGAATGACGTGCCAAATGGGATGTGCAAACACTATTAAAACAAAACTTGAAACTTTAACAGGTGTTGCTAACGCAGAAGTTAGCTTCGATAATGCTAACGCAATTGTATCTTATGATATAACAGTTTTAACTGAACAAGATTTAAAAAACACAGTTAATTCAATTGCAGACGGAAAACTTTATAAAGTTATAGAATAAAAAAAAGGCCCGCTAGCGGGCCTTTTTTATTTTCTTCCTTTAAAATCATTCATCGTATCATAAATACCAAAAATATCTCCCATTACAAAATCATATAAAGGTAAAGGCAATAATCCTTGACATAACCTAACAATCCAACCAGGTAAAGGTAATGACGTACGGTTTTTACCATTTTCAATATTTTTGATAATCTTCTCCGAAACTTTTTCAGGATTTAGAATTGGTAATAATTTAGATTTAACTCCATCAAACATTCCTGTATTGATATAATAAGGTGTTACAACATTAATTAAAACATTTTTCTTAGCCTGTTTCATTTCTATACGTAAACCTTCACTCCAACCATATACAGCCCATTTACTTGCTGAATATACAGCCATTTTAGGTGTTGAAGTAAGACCAGCTAAAGAGGATATATTACATATTACTCCTGAATTATTTTCGATCATGTTACCCAAAAATGCATGAGCAATGTGCATGAGAGCATTTGCATTAATTTGCATAGTACGCTCAATATCTTGCAAGGTATTGTGTATAAATTCTTTACCTACAACAATTCCTGCATTGTTTATTAAAATATCTATTTCAAAATTTAAATCTTTAGTTAACGATATCGCATTCTCAATATCTACTGGCTTAGACAAATCAACTGGAATACAATGTATATTGCCTCTAAAATTTGAAAATTCTGATGCTACATCTTGCATCCCATTAACATTAAAATCCCAAATAACCACGTTTTGTGCCTTGCGTTCTAATGCTTTTCTTACCATGATTTTACCAATACCAGAGGCACCACCTGTAATAAGAATGTTTTTGTTGTTTAAAGTAAATTTCATTTAATGGTTCGTTTGTTTATTTCTTAAAAATAAAAAAAGCTGAGTTAAACTCAGCTTATATTTAAATTAATTTTTCCATTTAAACGACTCCATTATTGCACGCATGTCGGATTTTATGTAATCAACGGCTGGTAAAATGGAATCAAAATTAGGTTTGGTATAAAAATAGGCAGAACCTACCACAAAATTTTTAGTACTATCCGTAACATAAAATTGTGTATTAGTTGCTGCATTTCCTCCCACCAAATAAAACATACCATAAACCTTGTTTTCAGTATTTATGAATGGCTGTTCAATAATATCATCAGCCTTAATAACGTGTTCGTAGGTTAGTTTTTGAGCATCTTTCAATAATAAGTCAATATCCCCATTTACCTTTTTGTAAGATAAATAAATTGTTGCTTTCATTTTAGGATATTCTATCTGATAGGCACAATCATTTTTTGGAACTAGTGTTGCGATTGTATTTAAATCGAATTCAAAATTACAAGCTGTATTAGACAATACATACTCCGGATTAGAATAATCTAAACGCAATTGTGCCTTAGGTTTTGGATAAGATTCTGATTGACAACTTACCATCACAAAAACAAGGCCTAACACTAAAGTACTCTTAAAAAAACAATTTAACATCTTTACTATATTTACCGTAAATATACAATCTATTTAAAAAACAGAAAGATTTTAATAAGGTAAATCATCATTATCTGTAATGTCAACGTTGTTTTTTGCACCAGCAACTTCTAATTTATAATCTGCAGAATTTTTCTGCTCATTTTCTTTTTTAACATTAAGAAAAGTAAATTCCGTTACTTGAATCTCGGTTGTAAATTTCATTACACCATCCTCACTTTGCCACTGTCGCGATTTTATACGACCTTCGACGTAAATTTTATCACCTTTAGACAAATATTTTTCGCATAACTCAGCCGCTTTGTTACGAACCACAAGATTATGCCACTCTGTGGAAGATAATTTCTCACCAGTAGTCTTATTTATATATATTTCATTAGTAGCTAAAGGGAATCTACCAATACAATTACCACCTTCAAAATAGTGTAACTTTAC
Source organism: Lachnospiraceae bacterium (assembly GCA_963595625.1). Lineage (GTDB taxonomy): Bacteria > Bacteroidota > Bacteroidia > Flavobacteriales > Flavobacteriaceae > Flavobacterium. The sequence goes on from CAVBJB010000071.1 coordinate 7,236, forward strand.
ATTGTCACCTAAATGCCCAATTAAAATAACTTTGTTAACAGTACCATTCATTTTTTAAAATATTATAATCAAATATAAAATTTTGTTAAAATTTATCATAATTTTTTTCGATAAAATTAGCAATTACAATTGGGTAGGCTAAATTATCTAAATCAGACTTCATAAACCCACGTAAATCCTGGGAAATATTTACATTCCAAAATCTAATAAATAAATTTTGATGGGACAATTTGTGTAGATTGTACTCAGTATCATAACAAAATACGTTAAATATATCATTACTCCCAAACAACTCTTCAATCTTACTTTTTATTTCATCGATAGCGTATGGAATATCAGACTCTAGTAAAGGAAAATCGTACAAACCTTGCCATATACCTTTACCCGAACGTTTACTAATTTTAAAAGTATCATCTTTTCCTTTTAAAACGATATAATCAAAGTATCGATCCCTTATTTTAGTTTTATTTAATTTAACGGGTAATTGGTTTACAGCATCATTATTATAAGCAAAACAAAAAGAATTAAAAGGACAATTAATACAATTTGGGGATTTAGGCACGCATTGGAGG
>CAVBJB010000072.1:0-7789 GCA_963595625.1 Lachnospiraceae bacterium
CAAATAATAGTCTAACTAAAATGTTACTAACTAACAACACTACACCACAACCTATTAAAAAATTATTAGTTGCAAATAGAGGTGAAATTGCAATCCGTATATTACGTGCAGCCTCAGAAATGCGAATCCGTACGGTATCCATTTATACATTTGAGGATCGATATTCTTTACACCGTTTTAAGTCGGACGAGTCTTACATGATAGGCGAAGAGAATGCGCCTTTAAAACCCTATCTTGATATTGATGAAATAATACGTGTTGCCTTAGAAAATGAGGTTGATGCTATACACCCTGGTTATGGATTTTTAAGTGAAAATGTAGATTTTGCTAAAAAATGTAGAGAAGTAGGTATCCGTTTTGTAGGACCTAATCCAGAAGTTATGGAACAATTAGGAGATAAAATAGCAGCTAAAAAATTAGCGCGTTCTATCCAAGTTCCTGTAATTGAGGATGCATTAATCGATGCAAGCCAAACAGATTTAGCTTTAGATAAAGCACAACAAATAGGTTTTCCAATCATTTTAAAAGCGGCTGCCGGTGGAGGTGGACGTGGAATGCGTGTGGTTCGAAAAGCGGAAGATTTAGTACCTTCTTTTAAAGAAGCTTCAGGTGAAGCTTTAAAAGCTTTTGGTGATGGAACTATTTTTATTGAAAAATTTATAGACCAACCTAAACATATTGAGGTACAGTTATTAGCTGATAATCATGGTAATATTGTGCATCTATACGAAAGAGATTGCTCTGTACAACGTAGATTCCAAAAAGTGGTTGAGGTTGCACCTGCGCCAAATTTACCTCAAAAAGCCAAAGATGAGGTTTATAAATACGCTACACAAATTGCAAAGGCTGTAAATTATAATAATGCTGGTACGGTTGAATTTTTAGTAGATCAAGAACATAATGTTTATTTTATTGAGGTAAATCCACGAATTCAGGTTGAACACACCGTGACCGAAGAAGTTACAGGGATTGATATTGTTAGAAGTCAAATACTTATTGCACAAGGAGTAGCTCTTTCTGATCCTCGTATTCATATTACAAGTCAAGAGGATGTAAAGTTAAACGGATTTGCTATCCAATGTCGAATTACAACTGAGGATCCAGAAAATAACTTTAAACCCGATTACGGAACCATCATTGCCTATCGTAATGCGGGAGGTTTCGGAATTCGTTTAGATGAGGGGTCTGCTTATGCAGGGATGACAATTTCGCCGTTCTTTGACTCTATGATTGTAAAGGTTACAGCATCGGGTAGAACGCTTTCAGGAGCTGCTCAACGTTTACACCGCTCGTTAACAGAATTTAGAGTCAGAGGTGTAACTACAAATATTCCGTTCCTAGAAAATGTAATTACTCACGAAAAATTTAGAAAAGGAGACTGTACAGTTAATTTTATAGAACAGCACCCAGAACTTTTCGATTTTAAAAAACACCAAGACAGCTCAACAAAAGTTTTAAAATATTTAGCTGATATTAAAGTTAACGGTCATGTTGATGTTAAACAATTTGATCCTACTAAAAAGTTTAGAAATCCAATCGTTCCTTTTAACGATGTAAAAGCAGAAATGCCAAAAGGAAGTAAAGATTTACTTACCTCGTTAGGGAGAGATGCGTTTATAAAACAGTTAAGAGCTGATAAACAAATTCATTATACCGATACTACGTATAGAGATGCACATCAATCATTAGTAGCTACACGTGTACGCTCTAAAGATATTTTAGCAGTAGCGAATGGTTTTGCTCGTAATAATCCTCAGTTTTTATCTTCTGAAGTATGGGGTGGTGCTACCTTTGATGTAGCCTTACGTTTTTTACACGAATGTCCGTGGGAACGTTTGCAAAAACTACGTGCTGCCATGCCTAACACTTTATTACAAATGTTATTTAGAGGTAGTAATGCAGTAGGATATTCTGCTTATCCAAGAAACATTGTGCAACAGTTTATAGAAAAAGCATGGGAAAATGGAGTTGATGTGTTTAGAATTTTTGATTCTTTAAATAATCTAGACTCTATGTTACCTGCTATACAATTTGTGGTTAACAACACACAAGGTATTGCACAGCCCTCTATTTGTTATACAGGAGATGTGTTGCGTAAAGAAAACAACAAATATAATTTAGACTATTACATAACACTTGCTAAAAAGTTAGAGGACGCTGGAGCACATATGTTAGCTATAAAAGATATGGCTGGCTTATTAAAACCTCAAGCTGCTCAGGAATTAATTCCTGCGTTAAGAGAAGCGGTTAACATTCCTATTGCTCTTCATACACATGATACAGCAGGAACACAAGTAGCTACATATTTAAAAGCAATTGAGGCTGGCATAGATTCTATTGATTGTGCGGTAGCATCATTTTCTGGAACTACTTCTCAGCCCAACTTAAACTCCATGGTAGCTTTAATGCAAGGTAATGAACGTGAACGAGCGATGAATTTAAATTCTCTAAATGAATATTCTAATTATTGGGAATCCGTTAGAGAGATGTATTATCCTTTTGAGTCGGATTTAAAATCAGCCACTGCTGAGGTGTATGAAAATGAAATTCCAGGAGGACAATACTCAAACCTACGTCAACAAGCAGAAGGAGTTGGATTAGGCGACAAATTAGCAACTATTAAAGACAATTATAAAAACGTAAACCAATTGTTTGGAGATATAGTAAAAGTAACTCCAAGTAGTAAAGTGGTAGGAGATATGGCGTTATTTATGACGGCTAATAACTTAACTAAAGAAGATGTTTTAGATGAAACTAAAAACCATTCGTTCCCGGCCTCAGTTATTGGTTTCTTTAATGGAGATTTAGGAGTTCCTTACGGTGGTTTCCCTGAGAAATTACGCAACATTGTATTACGCAACCAAGAGGATGTACAAGAGCCTCAAGCTCAAATTTTACCGGATGTAGATTTAGAAGCGTCAACAAATGCTTTTTATGCTCAATATCCAGGAAGTACATTTTTAGATTATTTGTCATACCAAATGTTCCCTAAAGTATATGCTGATTATTACCAGTACAAAAATACGTACGGAGATGTATCGCAAATACCAACACCTGCCTTCTTTTATCCTATTAAAAAGGAAGAGGAAGTACAGATTCAGTTACGTAAAGGGAAAACCATTTCTGTAAAGCTGGATGCCGTATCTAAGGCAGATGAGGATGGAAACCGTAAAGTTACATTTGTATTAAATGGTAGTAAGCGTACTGTAATAGTAAAAGATCATTCTATTAAGTCTGTAAAAGCAATGCACGAAAAGGTTACAAATCCATCAACACAAGTAGGAGCTCCTTTACAAGGAAGTTTATCTGCAGTTATGGTTAAATCTGGAGATACGGTTGAGGCTGGTACAGCATTATTTATTATTGAAGCCATGAAAATGGAAAGTACAGTCACTGCACCAAGCGCAGGAAAAATTAAACGAGTTGTGCTTGGAGCTAATGTAATGGTTGACCAAAACGATTTAATTGTAGAATTTGAGTAGATTTATATTGAGTTATTTATTTAAGACGAGTTGCAAAAATGCAGCTCGTTTTTTTTTATGTTAAATGTGACTTTTTATAAAATAAAATTTGTTAAATATTGTTAATATTTTATATTAGTAACTTAATATTCAAACAACTAAAAAAAACAAACATCATGAGAAATTTATTTTATGTATTACTTGTTCCTTTATTCCTGATTTCTTGCGGTAAAAAGGATTGTAGTGATTTACAACAAAAATATGCAACACAACCAGAGGCTGTAAAAGCGATAACATCATCTGCTTTTCAAGTAAAAGAATCTCAAACTACTGCCAATAGCTCATCTATTAAACGTGTGGAATATTATAGTTGTGATGGAGCGGTAGGTTATTTAATTGTATATAATTTATCTGGAGAAATTTATTTACACCGTGACGTGCCAATTGATATTTGGAAAGGTCTAAAATCAGCAGAATATATGCGTAATTATTACAATGATAATTTACGTAATCAATATGTTTATTAATTGTTTTGTGAGATGTGTTTTAAAAACTTAACCTACTTAAGGTTAAGTTTTTTTTTTGCGTTAGGTGGAGCAGCGGCATCCTTTTAAAAGGGAGCTTTTAAAGCGAATCTTTTAAAAGATAGAGCGTATACACCGCCGTAAAGCATACTTGGATTTATATTTTAAACAAAAATTAATGGGCTTTACGGAACGCCCAAAATAAAAAAATCCCTAGCATTACTAGGGATGTAGTTTTATAGTTTATCAATAAGTTTATTGATTTTCTTTTTAAGTTTTTTCTTTTCTTTTTTACTTAAGCTGCCGTCTTTTTTGTGTTTTTTCTTACCCTTAGGTTCGTCCTTTTTCTTTTTCTTATCCTTTAGCTTTTTGTCAGCTTTATGTTTGTCCTCTTTTTTCTTTTTTTTGCGGTCCGGAGCCTCGATAGTAGCAAAAGTAGGATCTATTTTATCTAATGCATTACCCTCTGTACTTTCTTCCTGAAGGTTTTCTGTTGGATTGTGTAAAGATTGAAACAACGGATCTAGCGTATTTTCGTGCTCTGTGCTCATAATAATATTTGATTTTAATAGTTATGTAAAGTACGTAAAAAGGTAGTGATTTAGTATAAATGGGTGCTAAATATTGATGTAGATACCCTAATTTTTTCTTATTTTAAATAATGTTTTTTCTTATTATTTAAAATTAAAACTATTTTTGCGCACCTAAAATTGTAAATAAGGCCCCATGCAATTACCATATTTATTAAATCCAATTGTGGCTCATAGAGGTGCTTGGTTGGAGTTTAACTTGCCCGAAAATAGTTTGGCATCCCTACAAAAAGCTATTGAAATTGGTGCAGGAGCAACTGAGTTTGATGTGCATTTAACAGCGGATCATGTTCTGGTTGTACATCATGATGCTGATTTTTTTGGTTTAAAAATTGAAGATTCTACGTACGAGCAATTAAGTGCTTTTACTTTAAGCAATGGGGAAAAATTGCCCTTGGTTACAGATTTCTTAGCTTTAGGACTAAAACAAACTCAGACTAAATTAGTTTTTGAAATTAAATCATCAGAAAAATCAACCCAACGTACCCTACAAATGGTAGATGAGGTGGTTAAACTTTTAAACGGAAACGATTATAATCAAAACCTAGAATTCATCCTGTTTTGTTGGGAAGGGGCAAAATATCTAAAGCAGCAATTGCCTAATTATAATGTGAGTTATTTAAACGGTGATAAAACCCCAGAAGAAGTAAAAAGTGTAAATTTAAATGGGAGAGACTATAACATTAAGCTATATAAAAAACATCCAGATTATATTGAGCAAGCCAAAGCGCACCAATTAATTTTAAACTCTTGGACCGTAAATCATAAAGATGATGTTGCCTTTTTATTAGCAGCTAATTTTGATATGATCACTACGAATAAACCGCAAGAATTTTTAAATACCTATAAAAAAAGCAACTCTTTATAAGAGTTGCTTTTCAATTTTAAACTGTAGCTACTTGTAAAGCTTCCACAAAAGCTGTAATTTTTTCGTCAAGAATAGCTTTAATTTCCGGATTTGAAATTTTCCCTTCTTTAAAATTATCATAAAAACTAGGTAACGAGTAGTTTGCTACAATTTCCCCATTAGCAAATCCAAAGTATTTTAACCCAATTTCCATTACATTTCCACCACCGTATCCACCTGGTGAAGTAGAAAGTACAAATAATTTTTTTCCCTCTAAAAAAGTCATCTCAATACGAGAAACCCAATCTAAAATATTTTTAAAAGCAGTAGCAAAGTTTAAATTATGCTCCGCTAAGGATATAACAATACCATCTGCCGCTTTAATTTCATTTAAAAAAGCTTGCGCCTCAGCCGGGAATCCAGCCTCTTGGCGGTCAATGGTGTAAATAGGCATTTCAAAATCATTTAAGTCTAAAACTTTAACAGTTGCCCCATTTATCTCATTAGCTACATAAGTTGCTAATTGTTTATTTATAGAATTTTTACTAGCGCTAGCGCCAATTGCAAGAATATTCATATCTATTAATTTTATTAACACAGCAAATATAGTACTCAAAAAACATTTCAATCTTAACATAGGTTAATAAAAATAAGTTGGGCGTTCCGCAAGCGGCGGGCTTTCGCACTCGCTTTTGCTCCACTTCGTTACACAAAGAGCTCAAACAATTGCTCTATCCCTAACGCGCGCTGCCGTAAATAAACAATCCTACCATAGTTTAAAATTGGTGATACGCTAACAAAACTTTCCAATATTTTAAGGCTATAAATTATGATAACTTATCAAGAATCCATACATTTGACCTGTTTTTTTAAGACGCTAAAATTTTTACAACATACTATGGTAAAAGATTTATTTGAAAGAATTCACGATAATAAAGGTCCGTTAGGTAAATGGGCTTCTCAAGCAGAAGGATACTTTGTATTCCCTAAATTAGAAGGTAAATTAGGACCAAGAATGACTTTCCAAGGAAAAGAAGTTTTAAACTGGTCAATAAATGATTATTTAGGTTTAGCTACACATCCAGAAGTTTTAAAAGCGGATGCGGATGCGGCTGCTGAATTTGGTGCTGCTTACCCAATGGGAGCACGTATGATGTCGGGTCACACAGATTGGCACGAACAATTACAAAATGAGTTAGCTAGTTTTGTAAACAAAGAAGCTGCTTATTTATTAAACTTTGGTTACCAAGGTATGGTTTCTACCATAGATGCTTTAGTAACTAAAAACGACGTTATTGTATACGACGTTGACTCTCACGCGTGTATTATTGACGGTGTTCGTTTACACATGGGTAAACGTTTTACATACAAACACAACGATATCGAATCTTTAGAGAAAAACTTACAACGTGCTACTAAAATGGCTGAAGAGCAAAACGGTGGTATCCTTGTAATTACTGAAGGTGTATTTGGTATGCGTGGGCAACAAGGTAAATTAAAAGAAATTGTAGCTTTAAAAGAAAAATACAATTTCCGTTTATTAGTGGATGATGCACACGGATTTGGTACATTAGGTGCTACAGGTGCTGGTGCTGGTGAGGAGCAAGGATGCCAAGACGGTATTGATGTTTATTTCTCTACTTTCGCAAAATCTATGGCTTCTATCGGTGCTTTTATTGCTGCTGATAAAGACATTATTGACTATTTAAAATATAACTTACGTTCGCAAATGTTTGCTAAAGCATTACCAATGATTTTAGTAAAAGGAGCTTTAAAACGTTTAGAGTTATTACGCACTAACCCAGATTTAAAAAATAAATTATGGGAAAATGTAAACCGTTTACAAAACGGATTAAAAGATAGAGGATTTAATATTGGGGATACAAATACTTGTGTTACGCCTGTATATTTAGAAGGTTCTATCCCAGAAGCAATGATTATGGTTAACGATTTACGTGAAAATTACGGAATCTTCTTATCAATCGTTGTTTACCCAGTAATTCCTAAAGGAATCATCTTATTACGTGTAATCCCAACAGCTTCTCATACTTTTGAAGATATCGATCAAACGTTATCTGCTTTCGAGGCTATCCGTGGTAAATTAACGGGTGGTACTTACAAAGCTATCGCTGAGGCTAACGTTGTAGATATGGAAAAAGAAAAATAATTCATATTAAAATATATTTAAAAACCCAATACTTACTAAGTATTGGGTTTTTTTATGGACTTTATTCTTAAAAACAAACGTAATATTTTTTTGAATACGTTATCTTTGGCTTATAATACAATTGCAGAAAATGATTAAAAAAAGTTTTAAAATTTTAGGTATAGTTTTTCTTTCCTTAATTGCTCTCTTACTAATAATAG
>CAVBJB010000073.1:0-7747 GCA_963595625.1 Lachnospiraceae bacterium
GATAAGGAGTTATTAGAGGCTGCAAAAAGTTTTAAATTAATTTAAAACCATAACATTTTATAGAAATTCACGTAAATCGGATTTATAAACGTAAGCTATATTTGTAATAGAAAATGATAAGATATTCCCCTTATTGATTTACTCAAATCAATTCTCCCCTAAAAATCATTTTCTTTCATAGTAATAATTTTATGGTAATGAAAAAGCGACCTCCCCAAGGTCGCTTTTTTATTATATAAATTGTAAAGTTAAAGTTAGTTATCAAAAAAAAAGCCTTTCCGGATTAGGAAAGGCTTTTTTTTAATTTCTTGTTCTTGTAGGTCTTCCCGATCCTCCATCAGGGCGGGGACCTCTTTCATCCGCAGGTCTTTCTCCTTTAGTTGAATCGTTGTTTTGTTGCGATTTACCTCCAAATTTATCTAACTTATAGGTGATCGAAAACATTACATATCGTTTTAAAACTAAGTTTTCTTGATCTGTAATGGCAGTCTCACTTACAGTACGTGTGTTTCCTAAGTTTTGGTTAAGTAAATCGTATACTTTCACTTTAGCTAAAAATGTTTTATCCAGGAAATAATATGCTAGGGATGTATTCCACATATAAAAATCCTTTTTAAATCCTTGGGCTATGTTAGAATTATAGGTATAACCAAAATCATTACCCCAAATTACATTTTTAGGCCAATAACTTGTTGTTTGCAAATTAAATCTATGTATGTTATTTGTAGCACTTTTAAGATAGTAATTTTCGTAATTAGTTAAGTTGTAAGAAAATGTATAAGAGGGTGAAAGTTTTAAATACTCGCTTAACTCATAATTAAAGAATACCCTAGGTCCAACTGAAAATGTTCGAGCGTCGTAGTAGGTATTATTTACATAACCTTTATTTAATGAATAACCAGGATTTAAATTGATCCCATAACTTATATTTTGATTTTCTATTTTCTGTGTTTTATACCATCCAAAATTAATAGTTCCATTATAAGTTCCTTCTACGTTTTCATAGGTTGTATATCTTTTTCTATTTTCATCAAAGTTTGTCACGCTAATGATAGATTTGTCATTATACCTAAAACTTCCAAAAATGTTGAAATTGTTTTTTGTAGTTTGATTGTTATATACGTAACCTAAAGATGCATTATGAGTCCTTGTAACGTCAATATCTGGATTACCAAAATACGTGTTTAATGGGTTAGACAAATCTTCAAATGGTAAAATCTGTCTAGCGCTTGGTAAGGTTGTGTTATAGGAATATCTAGCACGTAGGGACTTACTTCTATTTGGTTTGTAGTTGTAATTAAAGTTAGCTACAGGTAAAAAATAATTTCTATCTAAACGAGTAATCGTACTTAAATAATCCGACATTGCATTTAAATTAGAAATCTTTGAACCTCCTGTAATTTTAAATCTATGTTTAGATTTGTCTATTATAATACCTGTAGTTGGTAAAAATTCAGATATATTTGAATTTACATAATTGGATAAATATTCATTTCTATTTGTGAAGGATCCCGATAAATTGTCAAAATCGAATGTGTTTTGGCCTTCCGAATTCTTATTATTATTGTATGTTAAACCTATTTCAACTTTTAAAGAATCTGTAATAGGTTCTGCATAGGTTCCAGTAAAAGAATAAGAATCAGTTGTAGTACGATTGTTTTGTAACTGATTTCTTAAATCATTTGTATTGGTATTATAAAAAAACGTTTCAGAATTTAAACGTGTTTCATTCTCCGTAGAACCGTTAGACGTTGTTGCGTCCAAAGAGATTCTTCTCCCTTTTTTATCAAATGTTTTTACTAGTAATAAATTGTTTGATATTGTTTTATTGGTATTTTCAGTTCTAGAATTAGATGTGCTTTCGTTTAAAAGAGTTCCATCTTCCTCTGTAGAATTTTGGATTGAATTGTTAACATTATCCCTGTTTCCAAATGTTACACTTGGCGCGTAATATAATTTTAGTTTTTCTGAGATTTTGTATTCAAAAGCAGCATTAAAATTATGATTTCTGTTTATTGCGTTACTTTTAGATTCAGAGTTCGAAATAAAATTTCCATCTGCAAGTAAATTTACTCTTCTAGATCTGTTTCGGTTTTCATTATTTGTTTGGTTAAAATTATAACTTGCATTTGTGTCAAAATTTTTAAACCATTCATCATCGTAGTTAAAACCTACAGTATGTGTAGTAGTAATACCGCTACGGTTAGATCCAGCGCCACTAGCTCTACTTGAACTCATATTATCAAACACTTCGTCCATAGCTACCCCATTACTATTGATATTGTTAGAGGATGCTATTAAAGAAAATTTTGTTTTTCCTTGAAAATAATTCGCGTTAATTCCGGCTTCATATCGATCATCTGTACCATAACCAGCGGTTGCCTTACCAAAATATCCTTTATTTTTTTTCTCATCAATAGTTAAGTTAATACTTACATTATCTGATGAAGATTGCTGTTTGGTAAACTCTTCCATTTTGGTTTTGTAATCAGATACCTGAACTTTTTGAATTAAATCTGCAGGAAGATTTTGTAAAGCCATTTTACCATCTTTATCAAAAAAGGGTTTTCCATTTACTAAAATTTGGTTAGCCTCTTTTCCATTTACAGTAATTTTACCATCAGCATCAACTACTACGCCTGGTAATTGCTTAAGTAAAGCTTCTACGTTAGCATCTGGCATTACTTTAAAAGACGCCGCGTTAAATTCCAGCGTATCTGTTTTTACCCTTACTGGTGGAGCTTCTGTAACAATTACAAGTTCTCCCAAAATACTAGAATCATCTTTTAAAACTATTTCCGGGAAATTTTGAGATTTATCTAATTTAATGGTTTGGGTAAAGTCAACCATTCCAACCAATGAAGCCTTAAGAAAAAAATCTTCACTAGAGTTTTTTACACTAAAAGTAAATTCGCCTTTTTGATTGGTTATGCTATATTCTATTAATGATCCATCAGAGGCTTTATTAATAAAAACGGTAACGGCTTCTAATGGTACATTGGTTTGGTCTTTTACAACTCCTTTAATTTCTACCTTAGTTTGTGCAAAACCAAAGGTTGTAAATAGTAAAATAAATATCTTTAAATATTTAAACATAAAAAGTGCGTTTAATGAGATACAAATATCCATTAAAACGCACTTTTATAAAATTATTTGATAAAAAAATATTACATTATTTATTTCTGTCTAAAATAAATGTCGATTGGAACTCCAGAGAAGTTAAAGTTTTCACGTATTTTGTTTTCAATAAAACGTTTGTACGGATCTTTAACATACTGCGGTAAGTTTGCAAACAACACAAATTGTGGAGTTGGTGTTGGTAACTGCATGCAATATTTAATTTTTACATACTTACCTTTTAATGCCGGTGGTGGCATATTTTCCACAATTGGCAATAAGAAATCATTTAATTTAGAAGTTGTAATACGTTGTTTACGGTTTTCGTAAACTTCAACAGCAGCTTCTAAAGCTTTTAATAAACGTTGTTTTGTTAAAGCAGAAGTAAATATGATTGGCACATCTGTAAAAGGTGCAATTTCCTCTCTAATTCTTTCTTCATATAATTTGGTAGACATAGTATCTTTTTCTACTAAATCCCATTTGTTTACTAAAATAACAATTCCTTTACGGTTTTTTTGTGCCAACCAAAATATGTTTTGATCTTGACTTTCAAAACCACGCGTAGCATCAATCATTAAAATACAAACGTCAGAGTGCTCAATAGCTCTAACAGAACGCATTACGGAGTAAAATTCTAAATCTTCTTTTACCTTAGCTTTTCTTCTAATACCAGCAGTATCTACTAAGTTGAATTCAAATCCAAAACGGTTATATTTTGTATCAATAGCGTCACGAGTTGTTCCTGCAATATCAGTTACCACAAAACGATCTTCTCCAATTAAAGCATTAATGAAAGACGATTTTCCTGCGTTTGGACGACCCACTACTGTAAAGCGTGGTAATTCCTCTGCGTTCTCATCAACTTCTGGCATTTCTGGTAATACTTCCACTAGTTTGTCTAATAACTCACCAGTTCCAGATCCGTTCATCCCTGCAATCGGGAAAAACTCGCCTAAACCTAAGTTATAAAACTCGTAAGCATCCTCTAAACGTTTACCGTTGTCTACTTTATTTACTGCTAATAAAACTGGTTTAGTTACACGTCTAAGTAGTTTTGCAACTTCCTCATCCATTGGTGTAATACCTTCCTCAACATCAACAACAAAGATAATCGCATCTGCCTCGTCAATAGCTAATTCTACTTGACGACGAATTTCAGCTTCAAAAATATCTTCTGATCCTTTAATGTAACCTCCTGTATCAATAACAGAAAATTCTTTTCCATTCCACTCACTTTTACCGTAATTACGGTCACGTGTAACACCACTTACAGAGTCAACTATCGCATCACGACGCTGAATTAAGCGGTTAAAAAACGTAGATTTCCCAACATTTGGGCGTCCAACAATGGCTACGATATTATTCATTTATTTCTTTTATTTAGTGCAAAAGTACATTTGATAAAGCCTCTTGTAGCAAATGCACTTTTATTTTTATTATTACTTATTATTATAACCAAATCTGCGTAACTGATAGTCGTTACTTCTCCAGTCTTTGTTAACTTTTACAAAAAGTTCTATATGTACTTTTTTAGCAAAAAACTTTTCTAACTCAATTCTTGCTTGTGTACCCACCTTTTTAATAGCTTCCCCTTTATGACCAATAATAATTCCTTTCTGAGAATTACGCTCAACCATAATTAAACTTTTAATTCTAATAATATCATCATCTTCCTTAAACTCTTCAGTCTCTACCTCTACAGCGTAAGGAATTTCTTTATCATAATTTAAAAGTATTTTTTCTCTAATCGACTCGTTAACAAAAAAACGTTCCGGCTTATCTGTTAATGCATCTTTAGGATAATAAGGTGCAGACTCTGGTAACAACTCTAAAATACGGTTAAAAACCACATCTATATTAAAATTGTTTAAAGCAGATATAGGATAAATTTCAGCATTTGGAACCTTTTCTTTCCAAAGGGCTACTTGCTCTTCTAATTGTTCTTGGTTAGACTTGTCAATTTTATTTAACAACAATAAAACCGGAATGTTAGCATGAATAATTTTATTAAAAAACGCTTCATCCTTAAGTTCCTTCTCTCCAACCTCAACCATATAAATTAATACATCAGCATCCTCAAAAGCAGATTTAACAAAATCCATCATCGAATTTTGTAATTCATAGGCAGGTTTAATAATACCCGGAGTGTCCGAAAACATTATCTGAAAGTCATCTCCATTTACAATCCCTAAAATTCTATGACGTGTAGTTTGCGCTTTAGACGTGATAATCGACAGACGCTCACCTACAAAGGCATTCATTAAAGTAGATTTTCCAACGTTTGGGTTTCCAATAATATTTACGTAACCAGCTTTGTGTGACATAACATTTAATTTAGCCTACAAAGTTAGGCATTTTCAGCCACAATAAAAAAAATCATTTTATTTTTAAATAAAGTTTGGTAATTCAAAATATCGTTGTACTTTTGCAATCGAAATAACGCGGGATAGAGCAGTAGGCAGCTCGTCGGGCTCATAACCCGAAGGTCACAGGTTCGAGTCCTGTTCCCGCTACTAAGTTTTTACTGAAAAGTCTATTCAACATAAGGTTGAAAATCGCACAGCGCGGGATAGAGCAGTAGGCAGCTCGTCGGGCTCATAACCCGAAGGTCACAGGTTCGAGTCCTGTTCCCGCTACTAAGTTTTTACTGAAAAGTCTATTCAACATAAGGTTGAAAATCGCACAGCGCGGGATAGAGCAGTAGGCAGCTCGTCGGGCTCATAACCCGAAGGTCACAGGTTCGAGTCCTGTTCCCGCTACAAAGCTAGCCACTCCCAAAAAAGAGTGGCTTTTTTATTTTCTATTGCTATGAGTACAAAAAAAATTAACGGTTACCGCAACTTGTTAGAGGTAACTAAAAACGTAACTCTTAAAGAGTTAAAAACAATTTACCGTAACAGCATGAAACAATACCACCCGGATTTGTTTCCTACAGAAGCTGAAAAAGCTGAGGCTGATCAAAAAAGTCAAGCAATTATCGAGGCTTACCACTTTTTAGTAAGCATCGCTAACGAAACGGTAGAAAAAAATAAAGAAGAATTCGAAGCTATTATTGCAAGCAACAACATTGCTGAGTTTTACATGGACGAGGGTATTCTTTACATCAACTTAGTTAACGGAAGTAAATTTGAGTACTACGGAGTTCCTAAAGTTACTTACGTAAAAATGATCAACGCAGAGTCTCCAGCACGTTTTGCTAAACGCCACATTTACGGAAAATTCGTATACCGTAGCGCTACTAAAATGGCCGGGTTAGAATAATTTTTAAAAGAGTTTCTTGTTACAAGAAGCTCTTTTTTTTTCATCAGGGCGTTGCGTCTACAAAAACTCCTACCGTCGTTTTTTACCCGCCGGGCTATCCGCTAAATCTTTTGTTTTGTGGCTTCGAGAACCTCAGCCACCAACAAAAGGATACCGCTCCTATCCCTAACGCAACCGCACTTTGGTTTTTAACATTATTTCTATACCTTTATAAAAACCAAACCATTGCATGAAAAAACTACTAAAATTAGGCGGTCTCATCCTATTGCTTTTATCCCTTATTATTATACTATGCGAGTATAATGTTTACAAAGCCTCCAAAAACAAATTATACGATACTGCACAGCTATCCACAATTCCGGCTAAAAAAACTGCCCTGGTTTTAGGAACCTCTAAATACATAAAAAATAAATACCCCAACCCTTATTTTACCAACCGTATCAACGCCTGTTTTGAGTTGTATCAAAACAACAAAATCCAAAAAATCATTTTAAGTGGCGATAACAGTAAAAAAGAGTACAACGAACCACAGGACATGAAGGATGCTTTAGTGGCTTTAGGTGTTAATCCAGAAGATATTGTTTTAGATTACGCCGGATTACGAACATTAGATTCCGTTTATCGTATGCGAGAGATTTTTAGACAAGACGATTTTATAATAGTGTCCCAAAAATTTCATAACCAACGTGCCTTATATATTTGCGATTATTTAGGCATAAACGCCATAGGATATAATGCAGCACATGTAAATTTTAGAAGTAAATATAAAGTAGAAATCAGAGAGCGCTTGGCTCGCGTTAAAGTGGTTTTAGATAAATACCTAAACGTAAAACCCAAACATTTGGGTGAATTTATAGATATAAATAATCAGTAGTTTTAAAGTGCATCAATATATGCAAAGTTCTAAATCTATTATTTTTCTAATTTATGCTTTTAAAATTAATGTTAACAATTATAAAAAAACAGCTTTTACTTTGGTAGAAGCTGTTTTTTTTATCCATGAGATTATGATTTCTTTCTAAATTTTAAAACATATTTTACTACAAAAAAGCAAAATAGTAGTACTAGTAATAAATACACAAATTGAATGGAAAACAGCTCGAAATTAAATTTTTTTAGCATGATCGTATTTTTTTAATTAGGTTCTTTTAAATATATAATAACATAGTTTGGGTTAAAGAAAAAATCTTGATTTAACTTATACTATTATTTTGGAATTCAAATTTATTGCGTTAGGGATTGCAGCGGCATCCTTTTAGTTGTGTGGCTTGTAAAGGCCACAACTAAAAGATATAGCGGAAAGCCCGGCCGGCGGATATTAATAATATAACTAATATATGTTAATGCCGGCAACGCACTTTTGTAT
>CAVBJB010000074.1:0-7687 GCA_963595625.1 Lachnospiraceae bacterium
TCTTTAGGTCTTTGATTTTTCTATGGGTCAATAGTTATTTAGTTTATGGCTTCGAGAGCCTCAGCCACCTTTTTATTAATTTTATTTTCCGCTTTAGGTCCTTGATTTTTCGAAGGAGCAATAGTTATTTGGTTTATGGTTTCGAGAGTCTAAGTAATTGTCTTAGTAAATTAATCTAGGCGCAGCGCAATAGGGATAGGAGCGGCATCCTTTTGCGTGTTGGCTGAGCGGAGCCGAAGCCAACACCAAAAGATAGAGCGGATAGCCCGGCCCGCTCTTGGAAAGGCGGGATTGCCCTAAAAAAAAACTCTAGCCTTGAGGTGCTAGAGTTAGTTTGTATTTAAAAGGATTGCTCCATTTTTATTTTAATTTCGTTTAAGCATGGGTTGTTTATACTACCCTCGTGCGTGTGTTTAGTAGCTTCCGGAATGGTGAATGTTCCGTTTTCTATTTGGTCTGCTACCATTTTATAAGCGTCTCTAAACGGGATGCCGCTTACTACCATTTCGTTTAACGTATCAACCGTAAAGGAGTATTTGTATTTAGGATCGGCAAAAATATTTTCGTTAACCGAGATGTCTTTTAAGGCGTGGTGTGCGATTGAAAGACATGCTTTTAGGTTTTGAATAGCCGGGAAAAGTCCTTCTTTTAGAATTTGCATTTCGCGGTGGTACCCACTTGGTAAATTATTCGTGATTAGGGTTAACTCGTAAGGTAACGCTTGAATTTTGTTTGATTTACCACGTAAAAGCTCAAAAATATCTGGATTTTTTTTGTGAGGCATAATGCTTGATCCTGTTGTAAGGTGAGCAGGTAGCTTCATGAAATCGAAATTTTGAGAAAGGTATAAACATACGTCCATTCCTAATTTTGATAAGGTTCCGGCTACAGATGCCATGGCAAATGCTGTTGTTTTTTCAGCCTTTCCGCGAGACATTTGTGCAGCAACTACGTTATATTTTAGGGTACTAAACCCAAGATTTTGTGTAGTTTCTGTACGGTCTATAGGGAATGAGCTTCCGTAACCTGCTGCAGATCCTAGTGGGTTTTGGTCTACCACTTTGTAGGCTGCGTTAAGCATGGTAATATCGTCTATTAAACTTTCTGCATAGGCAGAGAACCAAAGCCCGAACGATGACGGCATGGCTACTTGTAGGTGTGTGTATCCTGGTAGTAAAACGTCTTTGTATTGTTCTGCTTTTTGCATTAATAAATCGAACAACTCTTTTACTAATTGTTTGATTTCTGCGATTTCGTTCTTTAAGTATAAGTGTACGTCTACTAAAACTTGGTCGTTACGTGAGCGTGCGGTATGTATTTTTTTACCCGCTTCGCCTACTTTTTGAGTTAAAACGTATTCGATTTTAGAGTGTACATCCTCAAAAGAATCTTCAATGATAAAGTTTCCGGCTTCGATATCGGCTAAAATTTCGTTTAATCCGCCAATTAAAACATCGCGTTCCTCTGGGGTAATTAATCCAACTTTAGCTAACATTTTAGCGTGGCCAATGTTACCTAAGGCGTCGTATTTTGCTAATAAAACGTCTAATTCTCTATCATTTCCTACAGTAAATTGTTCAATTTTTTTGTCTGTAGGGATTCCTTTTTCCCATAATTTCATACTTCTGAGTTTTATTTTTGCAGAAGAAAGTCGTTTAACATGTTGATGTATATTTGAACTCCTTCTTGAATTTCTTGAATGTAAATAAATTCGTTAGCTGTGTGTGATCGTGGCGAGTCGCCAGGTCCCATTTTTAACGATTGGCAATACAACACCGATTGGTCTGAGAGGGTAGGAGAGCCGTATGTGTTGCGTCCTAGTTTAATTCCCGCTTGTACCAATGGATGGTCTTTTGCTATGGATGATGAATTTAGATTTAATGAACGTGCTTTAACATCTACTTTATCCGTATTTACGTGTTGTTTAATGATGTCGTAAATTTCTTGATTAGAGTATTTATCGTTTACACGTACATCTACTACTAAATAGGTGTCTGCAGGAACTACGTTATGTTGTTTCCCTGCGTTGATTTGAGTTACTGTCATTTTAACAGGCCCAAGAACTTCAGAAACTTTTTCGAATTGGTAATCTCTAAACCACTCGATTGTTTTTAAAGTATTGTATATAGAATTGTCTGGATTAATGTGTGCAGCGTGTGAGGCAGTACCTTTAACATCTACATCTAAAACTAATAATCCCTTTTCTGCAATAGCTAACTCCATTTGAGTAGGTTCTCCTACAATGGCAAGTTCTAGTTGAGGTAAATGTTTTAAAACAGAGTTTAATCCGTTTTTACCGCTACTTTCCTCTTCAGCAGATGCAACCATAACGATGTTAAGAGACAAATTCTCGTTGCTATAGAAATACGTAAACGTAGCCAAAAGTGATACTAAAGCACCACCAGCATCGTTACTTCCTAAGCCAAATAATTTACCATCTTCTATAAACGCATGAAACGGATCGTTGGTGTAAGCGGTGTTTGGCTTAACGGTATCGTGATGTGAGTTTAGTAGTAAGGTTGGTTTATTTTTATCAAAAAATTTATTGTAAGCCCAAACGTTGTTATTTTCTCTTTCAAAAGGAATGTTGTTTGTGGTAAACCAATTTTCGATTAAAAGAGCAGTTTGATCTTCTTCAGACGAAAAAGAGGGTGTTTGGATTAAATTTTTTAATAATTCAATTGCTTCTGTAGTAAGTATTTCGATAGACTTCATTTACAGTGTTTTATAGACGTATAGACGTGCGTTTGACATTTGTATTGTTTAACGCCTTAGGTAGCCCGATTTGGATTTCGGTTACGTGATTTTGTAGGGCGTAAAAACAGTTGTCTAATTTAGGAATCATACCAGAATGAATTGCATTTTTTTGCTTTAAATCTTGATATAATTTTTCATTGATGTTTTCGATTACAGAATCCTCATTATCAACATCTTCCAGAACTCCTTGCTTCTCAAAACAATAAAATAATTTAACATTATACAGTTTTGCCATAGCAATTGCAACCTCAGAAGCAATCGTATCGGCGTTTGTATTGAGTAATTGTCCGTCTTCATTATGCGTAATGGCACAAAAAACCGGAACAACATTTTGTTCTAAAATAGAGTGAATAAATAGATGATTTACTTGCTGTACATCGCCAACAAAACCAAAGTCAATTTCGGGGTGTATACGCTTAGATGATTTAATGCAATTACCATCAGCTCCTGTTAGTCCAATGGCTGGAGTTTTAAGAGCTGATAGTTTTGCAACAATATTTTTATTTAATAAACCAGCATACGTCATTACCACAATGTCTAGCATAGGCGCATCCGTAATACGGCGACCGTTAACCATTTTGGCCTCTAGACCTAATTTTTGTGCTAATACAGTAGCATCTGAACCACCACCGTGTACAATTATTTTAGGACCTTGTATAGAGGCAAAGTCCGATAAAATTTCTTGTAAGGCTTCTGGGTTATTTAAAACTTTTCCGCCAATTTTAATGATGGTAAGATTGGGTTTATTTTGCATTTTCTAGAATTTGAGTTAAAATAGCTTGCGCTGCGTACGTACGGTTGTTAGCTTGCTCAAACACAATTGAGTTTGGACCGTCTAAAACCTCGTCTGCTACTACTTGATTACGACGTACTGGTAAACAGTGCATAAATTTAGCATTGTTAGTTAAAGCCATTTTTTGGTTAGTAACCATCCAGTTTTCATCTCTAGATAAAATAGCACCGTAGTCGTTAAAGCTACTCCAGTTTTTAGCGTAAATAAAATCTGCATCTTTAAACGCTTCGTCTTGATCGTAAATAATGGTTGCCCCTTTAGTTACCTCAGGATTTAATTCATATCCTTCTGGATGTGTAATTACAAAATCCACATCTGCTTTAAGCATCATTTTTGCAAATGAGTTTGGTACTGCGTGTGGTAAAGCTTTAGGGTGTGGCGCCCATGTTAAAACAACTTTAGGACGAGCGGTTTGTTTTTGTTCCTCAATAGTTAAAATATCTGCTAAAGCTTGTAGTGGGTGTTCTGTAGAACCCTCTAAACTTACTACAGGTACAGTAGCGTATTTTACAAAGCTATTGATAACATGTTCAGCTAAATCTTTTTCTTTATCTGTAAGTGTTGGGAAACTACGAATGGCAATAATATCGCAGTATTGAGAAACAACCTGAGCTGCCTCAATAATGTGTTCTGATTTGTTACCATCCATTACAGCACCTTCTTCAAACTCCAATGTCCAACCTTCGTTGTTCAAATTCATAACCATAGCGTTCATCCCAAGATTTTGGGCCGCTTTTTGGGTAGATAAACGTGTCCTTAAACTCGGGTTGAAGAATAACAAACCAATAGTTTTATTTTCTCCTAATTGTTTGTTTCCAAAAGGATTTTTTTTGATTGATTTTGCTAGCTCAACTAAGGCGTTTACGTCTTGAATTTGATCTACAGAGATAAAGTTTTTCATGCTAAAAATTAATTATTTAAAGTAGCTAATGCTTTTTTTAATCCGTTAAAGAAGAAGTCGATATCCTCTTTAGTAATACCAAGTGGTGGTAAAATACGTAATAAGTTTTTCTGAGAAGCACTTCCTGTAAAGATGTTTTCTTCTAAGATTAATTTTTTACGTAATGTTGCAATTTCAAAATCAAAGGCAATACCTAACATTAAGCCACGACCTTTAACTTCAGTAATTTGTGGGAAATCTTTTGTTTTTTCAACAAAATACGCGTTGATTTCGTTAACGTTGTTCATTAAATTTTCTTCCACAATTGTATCTAAAACTGCAATACCAGCAGCACAAGCTAAGTGGTTACCACCAAATGTTGTACCTAATAAACCGTAAGATGCTTTAAATTCTGGAGAAATTAAAATTCCACCGATAGGGAAACCGTTACCCATACCTTTAGCCATAGAAATAATATCAGCCTCGATACCGTGGTGTTGGTGCGCAAAGAATTTTCCTGAACGACCGTAACCAGATTGGATTTCGTCTAAAATTAAAACCGCTTCGTATTGTTTTGTTAAGGCTCTTAATTGTTGGAAGAACTCAGTAGTTCCTTGGTCTAAACCACCAACTCCTTGAACACCTTCAATAATTACACAACAAACATCTCCTTTAGCTAATTCTGCTTCCAGAGCAACTACATCGTTTAAAGCAATAAATACCACTTCGTGATTTGCGTTTAACGGAGCTACTAAAGAAGGTCCGTCTGTAGCGGCAACAGCTGCAGATGTACGTCCGTGGAAAGATTTGTTAAATGCTACAACTTTTTTCTTTTTATTATGGAAAGAAGCAAGTTTTAAAGCATTTTCATTAGCCTCTGCTCCAGAGTTACATAAAAATAAATTATAGTCTGTGTAACCAGAAGTTTGCGCTAATTTAACTGCTAATTCCTCTTGAATAGGATTAACAATTGAGTTTGAGTAAAAACCTAATTTTGCAACTTGGTCTTGTACTGCTTTTACGTATGTTGGGTGTGCATGTCCAATAGAAATAACACCGTGACCACCGTAAAAATCTAAATATTCATTTCCTTTATCGTCCCAAATTTTGGCAAATTCACCTTTAACAGGCACGATATCGTATACAGGATAAACGTCAAATAAATTTTTCATTGTTGTTGTGGGTAAATTAAAAATTACCTGATTTTAGTTTTAAACCTTTAGTTTCGTCTAAGCCAAACATTAAATTCATGTTTTGTACCGCTTGACCTGATGCTCCTTTAATTAAATTATCGATGATAGAAGTAATTAAAAGATTATCGCCATGTTTTTCTAACGAAATAATACATTTGTTCGTTTGTACTACTTGCTTTAAATGAATAGGCTCTGTAGTAACATGTGTAAAAGGTTCGTCTTTATAAAAATCTTGATACCAAGCTAAAATGGTTTCTAAATCTTGATCCACTTTTGTATAAAGCGTTGCAAAAATACCTCTGGTAAAATCGCCACGATTTGGGATAAAAAGTAAATCACTATTGTAAGAGCTTTGCGCTTGTTGTAAGCTTTCTGTAATTTCACCAATATGTTGGTGGCTAAAAGCTTTGTAATGTGACATATTGTTGTTGCGGTAACTGTGGTGTCCAGTTGCAGAAGGTTTAACTCCTGCACCTGTACTACCTGTAGTGGCATTTATATGTATGTCGTTATTTAACACATTATGTTTTGCAAGAGGTAATAAGGCTAACTGAATAGCAGTAGCAAAACATCCTGGATTTGCAATATAATGTGCGTTTTTAATTTGTTCCTTATTTAATTCAGCTAACCCGTAAACAAATTCTTTACCTTCCCAAACGGCGTCTTTGTTTAAACGGAAATCGTTACCTAAATCAATAATTCTTGTATGTGGAGCAAAGGCGTTTTTGGATAAAAAATCGATAGATTGACCATGACCTAAGCATAAGAACACTACATTAACCTCTGGGTTAATCGTACCAGTAAAAACTAAATCTGTTTCGCCGAACAAATCTTGGTGAACACTAGCAATAGGTTTACCTGCATTTGTAGTTGAATAAACAAAATCGACTTGTGCTTTCGGATGGTTTTGAATGATGCGTAGCAATTCGCCCGCTGTATATCCAGAACCACCAATGATTCCTACATTAATCATATTTTAATTTATTTACTTGTGAGTAAATTTTTTGTGCGTTTCCTAAAATTTTAATGAAACCTTTAGCGTCATCAGCAGTCCATGCGTTGTTCATTTCACCGTACTGACCAAACTCAGAGTTCATTAAATCAAATTCTGACTCAATACCATCTAAGCTAAAGTGGTAAGGCTGTAAAGTAACGATAACATCCCCAGTAACTGAAGTTTGAGTAGATTGTAAGAAATCCTCAATGTTACGCATAATTGGATCTAAGAATTGACCTTCGTGGAATAACATACCGTAGAAATCAGCTAACGATTGTTTCCAGTGTAATTGCCATTTAGATAAAGTGTGTTTCTCTAATAAGTGGTGCGCTTTAACAATAATAAGTGGAGCAGCAGCCTCAAAACCAACACGTCCTTTAATACCAATAATTGTATCCCCAACGTGAACGTCACGACCAATTGCATATTGAGAAGCAATTTCTTCTAAAGCAATAATATTTTGTGCAGGTGTATTTTCAACACCGTTAAAAGCTACAAATTCACCATTTTTAAAAGTTAAACGAACTTTTTCTGATCCTTCTTTTTGTAATTGAGATGGATACGCCTCGCTTGGTAATGGTTGGTTAGATGTTAAAGTCTCTTTACCACCTACAGATGTTCCCCAAATACCTTTATTGATAGAGTATTGTGCTTTTTCCCAAGAGTAATTTACTCCTTTAGATTGTAAATATTCTACTTCCTCTTGACGAGATAATTTTAAATCACGAATTGGAGTAATGATTTCGATCTCCGGAGCAATAGTCTGGAAAATTAAATCAAAACGAATTTGATCGTTACCTGCACCAGTTGATCCGTGCGCAATGGCAGTAGCACCATTATCTTTAGCATATTTAATAACTTCTAAAGATTGGAATACACGCTCAGCACTTACAGAAAGTGGGTAGGTATTATTACGAAGTACATTTCCAAAAACTAAAAATTTGATTGCTTTTTCGTAGTATTTCTCTATAATGTCTAAGTTAACGTGTTTAGCACTTCCTAACTCATACGCTCTATCTTCAATAGCTTTTAATTCAGCCTCATCAAATCCACCTGTGTTAATTAAA
>CAVBJB010000075.1:0-7684 GCA_963595625.1 Lachnospiraceae bacterium
TTCCAAATTTTTTCGCGCGTCTCTCTGTTGTCAGCGTATTGTAAAAACGGAATTACACTTGGGTTGTGTAATGTAAATAAATACATATCGGGTTGACCGTCTGCAATAGCAGCGTGTTTGGCTTGCTCAATTAACTCCTCCGACAGGCCTTTTAACTCGTTAAGGTCTTTTATTAAAAGTTTATATGCGTTTGTTTCTTTTAATAAGTTACTTCCGTATTGTAAACTAAGTAATGAAAGTTTAGAGTTTATTTGAGAAAGAGTTTCTTTATCTGCATCATTTAAGCTTGCTCCGTTTCTGGTAAATGCTTTATATGTATTTTCCAACACTTTTAATTCTTGCTCCGAATAAGCGTGTTCATTTTTATTATTCCAAACATTAACAACTTTCTCGAATAATTCATTATTCATGTAAATTCCGTCGTTGTGTTTAGATAGAATGGGAGCTAATTCTTTGGATAGGTTTTGTAACTCCTCGTTAGTATTAGCACTTGTTAAGTTGTAGAAAACGGTTGTAACCCTTTTAAGATTTTTACCTGAATTTTCTAAAGCTAGAATGGTGTTTTGGAAAGTAGGTTTTTCTGTGTTTTTAACAATAGCTAAAACTTCTTTTTGCTGTTCTTCTATCCCTTGTAATATAGCGGGTTTAAAGTGAGCGTTTTTTATAAGGTGGAATGGTGGTACCTGGTGCGGTGTATTCCAATTACTTAGTAGTGGGTTTGCATTGTCAGTGTTTTGTGTTTGTAAATCTTTTTTAGATCCGCAAGAGCTGATTCCCATACCTATAGTAGTTAAAATAATAATGCTTTTAGAATTCATTTTATTTGTTATTTATATAGAACCTTAAAGGTAAAATATTAGTATAACATAGAGAAATTTTTTATTATTTGTTGTGATTTTTTGGGTGTTAAATTTATTTTGAAGGATTTGTGTGCGTTGCGTTAGGGATAGGAGCGGCATCCTTTTTAGTAATGCAATGGATAAAAAGATAGAGCGGATAGCCCGCCGCGCCTTTTTTTGGCGCGGAACGCCCAAGGGTAAAATAAAAAAAGCCCCTACAAAAATGTAAGGGCTTTTTGTGGTACCTCCAGGAATCGAACCAGGGACACACGGATTTTCAGTCCGTTGCTCTACCAACTGAGCTAAGGTACCATTAAGTATTGCGCTAACTACTTCGTTATTGCGAGTGCAAATATAGTACGAAATTTGGTTTCTGCAAACTTAGTGAAATAAAAAAATGTATTTATATCTTTGAGGAAGTAAAAAAACGAAGATGCTATTAGTAATAGATGTTGGTAATACACGAGTGAAAGTATTTGTGTATGAGGGTGATGTGATTTTGTATCATGAGGCTTTTGAGCATGAATTTTTTTTAGAAGAAATTTTAAAAATTTTTCAAAAATTTGATAAAATCAGTCGTTCGGTTCTTTCTAGCGTAGGATATATAGATGAAAGTGTTCTTGATTTTTTAAAATTAAAGAGCGATTTGTTGATTATTGATAGTGAAAGTAAGGTTCCGTTTGTAAATAATTACGCAACTCCTAAAACTTTAGGGGTAGATCGTATGGTGTTGGCTGCGGGTGCGGTTTTAAAATATCCTAAAACAAATAGGCTAATTATTGATGCGGGTACATGTATAACTTATGATTTTGTAAGTGCTGATGATGTTTATTTAGGCGGAGGTATATCGCCTGGCTTACGTTTACGATATGAATCTTTACATGCGTATACTGCAAAATTGCCTTTGTTGCGTTTTAAAAATCCAGAGTCTTTAATAGGAAATTCAACCGCAGAAGCGATACATAGTGGTGTAGTTAATGGATTTGTGAATGAAATTAGAGGAATTATTGGTGAATATGAAAAACAATTCGTTAATTTAGCCATAATTTTGACGGGTGGTGATAGTATGTTATTGTCTGACAAAATAAAAAATAGCATATTTGTCAATCCAAACTTTTTAATAGAGAGTTTAAAAGCGTTACAAGAATATATATCTAAAGATAAATGATTAAAAAAGTTGTATTAAGTTTAAGTGTGTTATGTTCTATAGCCGCTACAGCACAAGAAAGTACGGGTTCACCTTACTCGGTTTACGGAATTGGAGATCAAAAATTTAAAGGATCTAACGAGCATAGAGCAATGGGTGGATTAAGTGTAATAGGGGATAGTATCCATCTAAATCTTTCTAATCCTGCGTCTTATGCGGATCTTGGTGTAACTACGTTTTCTATAGGAGCAAGTCATACAAATTATAAATTACAAGCTTTACAAGAATCAGAAAATATTAAGCGTACGTCTTTAGATTATTTGGCCATTGGGTTTCCTGTTGGAAAATATGCAGGGGTAAGTTTTGGATTAATGCCTTTTACAAATGTGGGGTATAGTATTCAGAACTCCGGAACTTTTGAGGAGTTAAACCAAAGCATGCAACATACGGGCAAAGGAGGCTTAAATAAAGTATATTTAGGTACAGGTTTTAAACTATTTAAAGGTTTTAGACTTGGAGTAGATGCACAGTATTATTTTGGTAAAATAGAAAATAAAACATTATTAGCTACACAAGGTGTACAATATATTAGCCGATCTGTTAACGATAATAATAATTCGGGAATAGCATTTAATTTAGGCGCTATGTATGAGTTTAAAATCAATAAATTTGATATTCATTCTAGTTTTAGCTATACGCCAGAAGCTAATTTAAATGTAAGTACTGAGCGTAATATTAGTACCATTAATTTAGGAGCATCTGGAAACGAAATTAGTATTGAAACTAGACCTGTAACGGTTGCAGATTCTAAATTTAAATTACCAGCAGCCTATAGTTTTGGTACATCTTTCGGTAAACTAAAAAATTGGATGATTGGTGCACAAGTTACACTTGCAGATGCTAAACAAGCCGATGTTTTACTTGGAAATATAGATTACGAAAAATCCGCTAGATATGTTTTAGGAGGTTACTATATTCCAAAATATAACTCTTTTAACAGTTATTTTAGTAGAGTTACGTATAGAGCAGGTTTACGTTACGAAAAAACAGGAATGATTTTAAATAACGAAAGTATAGACGATAAAGCTATTACTGCGGGTGTTGGTTTACCTTTAGGAGCAATTTTCTCGAACTTAAACATTGGTTTAGAATACGGAAAACGTGGTACTAAAGCTGCAGGTTTAATACAAGAAAATTATTTTTCGATTAATTTAGGATTCTCATTTAACGATAGATGGTTCCAAAAAGTTAAGTATAATTAATGGTATTATTACAGAAAAAAAATATTTTAAAATTACTAGTCACGGCATTAGCTGTGACTACGTTTTTTTCGTGTAGTGAGGATTTTAAAGAAATACAAAATCTATCCAAATCCAATTTTGACCCACAAACAGAGGCTGATACTATTAATTTAGTTTACACGGACTCTGGTAAAGTAAAAGCCATTTTAATAAGCGAGAAAATGCTTGACTATTCTAACGCAAAATTTGCTTTTACAGAATTTCCAAAAGGGGTTAATTTAACAGTATTTGACGAAAATAATAAAGAAAATTACGTGACTTCTAAATACGCTAAATCCCATACAAAAAACGGAATTGTTGAACTTTTAGACAGCGTAGTTATTACCACTCACGATGGGAAGAAATTGTTTACTGATCAGTTATTTTACGATCAAAAAAACGATTGGTTTTATACCGAAAAATACTTTAAATTTAAAGATGAAAACGGGGATTATTTTGAGGGACCTGGAGTGGATTTTAGTAAAGATTTCAAGATATTAAATACTCAAAAAAATTCGGGTTCTTATAAAAACTCTAACAACAATTAGCTCATGATTAAAATAGTTCAATTTATGCCATACCTTTATTTAGTGCTTGCTATACTATTCGGTATTGATGCAGTAAATAAATATACAAATGGTGAAGATTTTATCTTTCAAGCACTTTTTACAGTACTTGGGATCTTTATGTTTTTCTTTAGATTACGCTTTGCCAAAAAAATAAAAGACCAAGAAAATAAAAATAAATAACAAACAAACTAAAATTCATGAAGTGAAAATTTTATTATTTAACAGATAATTGTATTTTCGCTGACTGAAAAAAAATATAACACATATAAAATGGCAGTTTTATCAACTATTAGAAAGAATTCTGTTATACTTGTAGGTGCAATAGGTGTAGGTTTAGCAGCATTCGTTATTGGAGACATCTTTCAAAGCGGTGGTTTTGACCAAACATCACGTTACATCGGTAGTGTAAATGGTAATGATATTTTAGCTCAAGACTTTTTAGCTAAAGTAAGTAATATGGAGCGTAACGGACAACAAACAGGAATGCAAGTTTCTAATTCTGTTTGGGAACAAGAAGTTAAAGCTTTTATTTTAGGTGAAGAGTTTGAGAAAATAGGTATTAAAGTTGGTAACGACCAATTATTAAACATTATCAAAAACGAACCATCTTTTGCACAAAACCCACAGTTTTTAAACAGTGCAGGTATTTTTGATATCAACAAATTTAAAGAGTACTTAGCTACAATCCGTAAAAACAATCCAGACCAATGGGCAGGATGGTTACAATACGAGCAACAGTTAGAAAAGTTTGCTATGGAGCAAATGTACAACTCTTTAATCCGTGCAGCTGTATACACAACAAAATTTGATGCAGAAGTTGCTAACAAAAAAGAAGCTTCAACAGTTGACTTTAACTACGTAACGCTACAGTATTCAACTATTGCTGATGATCAAGCTACTGTTACTGATAAAGAAATTGAAACTTACATTAAAAAACACAGCAATATATTTAAAGCTGAACCATCAAGAACTTTTGAATATGTGTTTGTAGAAAACAAACCGTCTGACAAAGATATTGAGGAAGTTAAAAAAAGCATGCAAGATCTTTTAAATGGTAAAGTTGTTTATAACAACGAAACGGGACAAAATGAAACTAAAGATTCATTTAAAACCGTTGCCAATGTAAAAGAGTTTGTAAATGCAAATTCAGAAATTCCTTATGACTCTTCTTACGTTTCTAAATCAGATTTACCATTAGAGTTCCAACAACAATTATCAGACTTACCAGTAGGTGAAGTTTTTGGACCATATGATTTTAATGGATACTCTGTTTTAACAAGAAAATTAGGAGCTAAAAAAGGAGCTACAGCAAAAGTGAGCCACATTTTAATTTCTCATGCTGATGCTAAAAATCCTGCAAACGGAGCTACTCGTACTAAAGAGGAAGCAAAAGCAAAAGCAGACGAGTTATTAGCTCAAATAAAAGCTAACCCAGGATCAATGGCTATGTTAGCAATGCAAAACACAGACGATACAGGATCTAAACAAACAGGTGGAGTTTACGATAACGTACCAAAAGGACAAATGGTTCCTGAGTTTGACAAATTCTTATTTTCTAACCCAGTGGGTACAACAGGAATTGTTGAAACGGATTTTGGTTACCACGTAATGAAGGTTGACGATTTATATGACGGTATCCAACTTGCCTCTATAGCTAGAAAAGTACAACCATCATCTGAGACACAAGACAACTTGTTTAAAACAGCTAATTTAATTTTAGCAGATGTAACTGAAGGTAAATCAATCGAGGAAGCAGCTAAAAAACAAAAATTAGAAGTTGTTCCTGTAACAGTTAAACAAAACGACGACGTAATTAACGGAATCGGTACAAACCGTGAAATTGTTCAGTGGACATTTAAAAAAGGAACAAACGTTGGTGATGTTAAAAAATTCGATACCTCTGCAGGTCAAGTAATCGTAAAAGTAACAGACAAAAACGAAACAAACTTAGTATCTGTAGCAGAAGCTAAACCTTATGTTGAACCAATTTTAAGAAACGAGAAAAAAGCCGCTATCTTAAAAGGTAAATTAGCAGGAACGTCATTAGACGCAGTTGCTAAATCAGCTCAAGCATCAGTTCAAACAGCTCAAAACTTATCTATAGCAAATCCAAACATTGCAGGATTAGGAATCGAGCCAAAAGTTGTAGGACGCGCTTTAGGATTAGAAGTAGGAAAAGTTTCGGAAGTTATTGAAGGAGTAACAGGAGTTTACGTTGTAGAAACAAAAGTTAAAAACGAAGCACCTAAATTACAAAACCCTAAAGAAAAAGTTGACCAGTTAAATCAACAAGTAAAAGGTGCAGCTTCATCTAGAGCTTACTCAGCTTTAAAGAAAGCATCAAAAATCGAAGACAATAGATATTTATTCAAATAATATCTAAATCATATTTAAAAAAACTCAATCGTAAGGTTGAGTTTTTTTTTTTTGCTTAAACCTATTTAATTTGGGCGTTCCGCGCCTTAAAAGGACGCGGCGGGCTTTCCGTTATATCTTTTAATTGGTACTTCGAGAGCCTCAGTAACCAATTAAAAGGATGCCACTGCAATCCCTAACGCAACAGTACGCAGGCAAAAGAGATTATTATAGAGAGGTAAGAATATAGAAGAAAGAGAAAAGAGAAAAGAGCAAAGAGAAAAGAGGATAGAGAAAAGTGCAAAGAGAAAATATAAAAGACAAAACAAGAAACTACAATGAGTATATACATAATTTCAGCATTACGTCACTTCGAGTGAAATTAACGCAATGTAATGGAGTTAATTTTGTATCGAGAAGTAAGATCTCGATACAATTTTTTCGTTCCTCAAAAATCACTCGATCTGACGGTTTTTATTTAAAATATATTGGAAAGAGGAAAGAGGAAAGATGAAAGAGAAAAGAGAAAAAAATAATTAATACATCATTACGTCACTTCGAGTGAAATTAACGAAATGCAATGGAGTTAATTTTGTATCGAGAAGTAAGATCTCGATACAATTTTTTCGTTCCTCAAAAATCACTCGATCTGACGGTTTTTATTTAAAATATATTGGAAAGAGGAAAGAGGAAAGATGAAAGAGAAAAGAGAAAAAAATAATTAATACATCATTACGTCACTTCGAGTGAAATTAACGAAATGCAATGGAGTTAATTTTGTATCGAGAAGTAAGATCTCGATACAATTTTTTCGTTCCTCAAAAATCACTCGATCTGACGGTTTTATTTTAATTTATTCTTTATAAAATTTTAATCCTTAAATTCATTGGTTAAATCCACATTCAAATACCACGGTTTAATTTTAGTATTAGTTTTATTTAATTGACTAGAAAATGCTATTATTTTTTCATTTTCATCCGTTATAACAAAACTTATAAAATCTTTGTTATTATAAATAGCATAATACTTGTGTTTCAAATTTTTATTTACCTCAAATTTCTCATGTAATATCTTGTTATTGTTTGTTATGTTGACAATTTTAATGTTTCTGTTGTTAGTAGGTACATGAGTTAATAAACAGTAATCTATATTAAATTTTATTTGATTCTTGTATTTTTCACTTTGATTGTTACTTTCATACCCATTAAAATACTCAATATAATCCTTGTACTTAGCATAATTTTTATCTAAAATTATATCGTTAGTAAACGCTTTTAAATATTTTATATCTTTTTGTGAATATACGTTTACACATTGTGTTAGTAGTATAATTAAGATTAGTTTAAGTTTGGTCATGATTTTATGGTTTGGTTACTAGTTTTTATGCTTTGTTGAATTTTAATTTTGAAAATTAATATGTTATTAAATTTACTTGAATTATATTAAAAATGTTACTATTTAAGTTTTATTTAATATTTTCTATTCGGATTGTTT
>CAVBJB010000076.1:0-7667 GCA_963595625.1 Lachnospiraceae bacterium
TTTATTTAAAAGTATTTATACTTTTAGCGGCTTATAAATTTTACTTATTAAAAGAATTCTAAAACCCTCTTAAATTATATGAATCTTAAATTTAGAAATTTAATTATTGTGAGTTTTTTTGCAATATCTGGATTTGCTAATGCTCAACCTAACATAACAGATCAAACTGTAAAAAAATACGCAAAAGAAGTATTTGGTACAACCGAAACCTACCAATCTAAAGAACATTTGCAATTGTATAAAGAAAAGTTACAACGCATAGAGATAAAAAAATTAGATCAACTTTCAATTAACAATTCTGACCTAAAAATACTTTCTAGTGTACGACTTTTAAATAAATATGCTAATATAAGTTACGATAATAAAACTAATTTTAAGCCTAACAATTTTAATGCTTTAAAATACGCTTTTGATTTTAATAATAAAAAAGATCAATATTTTCTAGTAAATGGAACCAATTATATAATTATACTAAAAGCCAAAAAATAAATGTTATCTACCTTAATTTTAAAAAAAATTGTAAGAATACCGTTGCTATTGGCAACTGCTGCAATCTGGCTAACAGACACTAGTACGGTAGAACAAGAAAGACGAATTTCTGTAGAATGTATTGGTGCCCAAGCGTTTTGCAGTGAACAAGCTTATACCTTTCCTAATTCAACAAATACAACAGCGCCTGTTGGTCCTAATTATGGTTGTTTATCTAGCGCTCCCAATCCTATTTGGTATTATATGGAGGTTGCACAACCAGGGATAATTAAATTAAAGATTGAACAAACCACACAACCTAACGGACAAGGTGCTCCTTTAGATGTGGATTTTGCTATGTGGGGACCTTTTGATTCTTACGAGAATGGTTGTAGAGCTATAATGCAAGGCGCAAGACCTATACAGAGTAGCTACTCACCTAGCACGGTTGAATATGTAGGAATCGGAACTTCTGGTGGAAACAATGCAAGCTGTGGTGGTAGGGATAATGGACAAACAACTCCTCCATCAGCGCAAGCAGGGGAAATTTATATTATTTTACTTACAAATTACTCTGCAGATAATGGTTTCATTTCTTTTAATCAAATTGAAGGAGACGGTGGAGCCAATTGTGAAATTGTAAATCCTTGTTCATTTTCAGAAATAACAGCTCATGCTACATGTAACGGAAATACAATAAACTATACAGGGAGTATAGCATTTACTGATGCACCAGAAGAAGGAACTTTAACAATAAGATCAGAAAGTGGAGGTTCTCAGGTATTTAATGCACCTTTTACTTCTCCAATTCAGTATTCTTTTTCTGGACCAAATACGGATACTCAGGTTACGAATATATCGGTATCTTTTTCGGCAGATGAATGTACTAAAACAACAGAAGTTACTATTACCAATTATATAACTCCAACATTTACTTTTACAAATGAGATTTGCAAAGAATCTGCTGGATTCGAACTTCCAACTACATCTAATGAGGGTATCAATGGAACTTGGGATAAGATCGTAAATACAAACCAAACAGAAACTTACACTTTTACACCTAATCCAAACCAATGTGCCTTAACAGCAACTACTACTATTGTGGTTAAAGAGAAACCAAACGTTATTTTAAACACGGCATCTAATAGAATATGCACGGGTTCTAATTTTAATGCGCAATTAACTTCTACCCAAAATAATGTTGAATTTTCATGGATTGTAGAAGCTACTAACGTAACAGGTGCTCAAGGAGGAAGAGGAAATACAATCACTAACCAATTAACTACAAACAATCCGTTTGGTGGGCAAGTTAAATATTTGATAACACCATTTAAAGACGGTTGTCAAGGAGAAGTATTTGAATATATAGTAGAAGTTTTACCTAAACCAAGTGCTTTTGGACCTTCGAGTTTAGAAATTTGTTCGGGTTCAGACGCTACGATTTCTTTAAGTTCTAATTTTAATGATATTACATATAGATACAGAGTTGAAGAAATTAATGTAAGTGGAGCATTTAACGGTCAAGGTAATGTAATTATCCAGAATTTAATTAATACTTCAGGAAGTGTGGGTTATGCAAATTATTACATTACCCCAATTTTAAATGGTTGTGAGGGAGATGAAATTGTTGTACAAGTTAAAGTAAATCCTGTTAATACAGTGGAACTTACGGGAGGATATATTTGTATGGATGAAACCGGAAAATTAACCGGATCTTTTACAATTACAACCACAATTACATCTGATTTTGACATTCAATGGTATAAAAATAATGAATTGATAATTGGAGCTACACAAAACTATTATGAAGTTTTAGAACCAGGATTTTATCATCTAGTAACTACAAATAAGCAAACAGGTTGTGAATTTACATCAAACATAATCGAAATTAAAAATGGTAATTGGGATCATCTCACAACTTTAGATGTTCAAAACACTTTAGAATTTGGTAAGGTTACAGTTGAAACCATAGGTAACGGAAACTATGTTTACCAATTAGACGGTGGTGGTTTTTCGGAACAAAACATTTATTCAAATCTTTATGCTGGTGAACATTATATAGAAGTTAAAGATTTAAATGGATGCTATTACGAAAAATTATATTTTACAATATTAAGCTATCCAAACTTTTTTACACCTAATGGTGATGGAGTAAATGACACTTGGAATATATGGTCTTTAAAGGACCAAGCAGATGCTGAAATTTTTATTTTTGACAGAACAGGTAAATTATTAAAACAAATAACACCAAGGGGTGCAGGATGGGACGGAACGTATAATAATATTCCACAACCTTCTAACGATTATTGGTTTAAAGTAAAGTACCGAGACGGTAGAGATAATAATTGGAGAGAATTTAAATCACATTTTTCTTTAAAGAGATAAAAAAAGGGAGCCATTTGGCTCCCTTTTAAATTTTATAATTCAATTATTTCTTAACGAATTTTAAATTTTTAATAGCTTTATCTGTTTTAATATTCATGATATAAGCACCTGAAGCTAATTCTTGAATATTTACTGATAAGTTCTCTAAATTCGAAACTTGACCGTATTTAACTGTTTTACCTGTTAAATCTACAATTGCATAGTGCTCAATAGTTCCTAAAGTAGAAGAAATATTAATAATATCATTTGCAGGATTAGGGAAAACTTTTACATCACCAGTTTCTGCTATTTGGTGATCTTCTGTGGATAAAGATCCAATTGCTTTAATACTAAAATTATCAACTAATAAATCCTGCTTAGAAGTTATACCCGTTGCAGGTGTAAAATTTCCAATATATGCAGTGTTATCATAATCTTTACCAATTGACGCATTTTGAATTATTATAGGAGTTGCAAGTCCAGGAAATAAAAATGAAGCTTCACCATTTAATTTATTATAAGTACATTTTACATTAATCCATGTATTAGCAGACATAACTTGATTAACTGATGTACCTAAACCTATAGAATAATTGTTATTTTGCCCAGCAGATTGTGAGTAAAAATATAATAATGGTGATAAATTTTTAGTTGCATTATTAAAATGAAAACCTGCTAGAATAGGATATATTGTTCCTTCAGCAGTACTTGATTCTAAATAAATTTGCGAAATTGTTGCTTGAGTAGATTCAGGACCAGTAAAGAAGCTATAAGATAATTCAATAATATCATTTCCAATAGTTCTATCTTCCCAACTAGTTGAAGGTATACCTATTAAATATCTTCCAGCTTGTGTAGCGCTACCAGAAGTACCACTTTTAATATTCATATATTTATTTCCTAAATTTTGAATTACTGAAAAATCCGTTAGAATACCCCCAGTACTACAATAGGAAATCCAAGTTTGTCCAAATCCAAAAGTAGGATCTGCAAGACTAGTTGTAATAGCAGCAGTATTTCCTGTAGCGTAACTTTCAAAATTGTCTTGTAATAAAACTTGTGCATTAGCTGCAATACTTAAAGCAAAAGCACAAATAGCGAGTAATTTTCTTTTCATTTTTATTAAAAATTTATTGGTTAATTTTTAATAAAAATAACAAAAAAAAATAAAATACTTCCATAGAATTATTTATTTTTCTTACAAAATCAAATATAATTAACAAGAACAAGCGCTGTCATAGCCTCAACAATAGGAACGGCGCGAGGTACAACGCAAGGATCGTGTCTTCCTTTTCCT
This sequence comes from Lachnospiraceae bacterium, assembly GCA_963595625.1. Lineage (GTDB taxonomy): Bacteria > Bacteroidota > Bacteroidia > Flavobacteriales > Flavobacteriaceae > Flavobacterium. The sequence continues at coordinate 4,130 of CAVBJB010000076.1, forward strand.
TGTAAAGTTATTATTTTATTGTCCGTTGTTAATACTTCTTGTTTTTGAATCAAAGTTGCGACAGGTTTAAAAGCCACTCTAAAATAAATATCCATACCATTTGAGATTCCTCCTTGTATACCTCCGGAAAAATTTGTTTTTGTAGTACCATCTTCGTTAAACAAATCATTATGTTGACTCCCTAACATTTCAGTACCATCAAATCCGCTTCCGTATTCAAATCCTTTAACGGCATTTATAGATAACATAGCTTTTCCTAATTCTGCATGAAGTTTATCAAATACAGGTTCACCTAATCCAATGGGAACATTTTTAATTACACAAGTAATAACACCTCCAACAGAATCTCCAGCTTTTTTAACTTCTTTAATGTATTGTTCCATTTCTAAAGCCTTTTCTGTATCTGGACATCTTACAGCATTACTTTCTGTTAAATCTAGGTTTAAATCTGTGTAAAATTTATCGACCTTAATTTTCCCCACAGAAGATACATAGGCTTGTATTTTTATATCAGGAATTATTTGTTTTGCTATAGCACCTGCTACAACGCGTGCAGCAGTTTCTCTTGCAGAACTTCTTCCGCCTCCTCTGTAGTCTCTAAAACCATATTTTTTATCGTAAACATAATCTGCATGCGAGGGTCTATACGTGTTTTTTATATCATCGTAATCGTGGGATTTTTGATTGATATTTGGTATAAAAAATCCAATTGAAGTTCCTGTTGTTCTACCTTCAAAAATTCCTGAAAGAAATTTAACTTCATCCGGTTCTTTACGCTGAGTTACAATTGCGGATTGTCCCGGTTTTCTTCTGTCTAATTCACTTTGGATAAAATCAAAATCCAAATTTACCCCAGGAGGACATCCGTCAATTACCCCTCCTATTCCCTCTCCGTGAGATTCTCCAAATGTAGTTACTCTAAATTTTGTACCGAATGAATTTCCTGCCATGATATATATTTTAAACTCAAATTTAATTTTTTATAGCCATATAGTAAACATAAAAAATTAAAAATAGTTTTATACTAAATTTCTTGTTATTAAGTTATTATAACAAACAAATCAATATAATTATGAAAAAAATTATTTTATTAGGAACATTTTTATTCTGTGGAATACTAACTAGTAACGCTCAGAAAGATATTTCTAAAAATGCTATTGGCTTACGTTTGGGGAGTAACGACGGATTTGGTGTTGAAGCGTCTTATCAAAGATTACTTGGCAACAATAAAAATCGATTAGAATTTGATTTAGGTTGGAGAAACAACAGCGACTGGAATGCTGTTAAATTAGTAGGAACTTATCAATGGACATTTCCAATTGAAAATGGTTTTCATTGGTATGTAGGCCCTGGAATTGGTGTTGGTAACACATCCTATGATTACAGAACACCTTACGGAAGATACGATGAAAGTTTTACATATCTAGTATTAGCTGGACAAATTGGTATTGAATATAATTTCGACTTTCCGCTACAATTATCATTAGATTTTAGACCAGAAATTTACTTAAATGACGATATCCGTGAGGATTTTGGACCAGACTTTGCTTTAGGTGTTCGATATAAATTTTAAATAAAAAACCAACTCTTAAAGAGTTGGTTTTTTGTTTTTTATAGCTTTTTCATAAATATCTAAATACATTGGCATTATCGTGTTTATGTTAAATACTTTAGCTCTCTCAAACGCATTTAATTTAAATTGATTTAAAATCGAATCATCTTTTAAAATGCTAATTGCATTTGCTGCCATTTCTTCCACATTTCCTATATCACTTAAATACCCTGTAACTCCTTGAACATTTACTTCTCCTAAACCACCAGCGTTAGACGAGATTACAGGCACTTTACAAGCCATAGCTTCAAGCGCTGCTAATCCAAAACTTTCAGATTCTGATGGTAATAAAAATAAATCTGAATAGTTTAAAATTCTATCTACATCTAAAGAATTTCCAAAAAAGATAACTTTATCCACTATTCCCAATTCTCGGCAAAGTATTTCCGCCTTTTCTTTTTCTGGACCTTCACCTACCATCATTAGTTTAGCTGGAATTTCTTTTTGTATGTTGAAGAAAGTTTTAATTACATCCGGAATACGTTTTACAGCTCTAAAGTTTGAAATATGCGTAATAATACGCTCCTCTGGCTTAGCCATATTGATACGTGAGCAATTATTATTTGATATTTGTTTATTTTCTACCTCTATAAAATTAGGAATAACGTAGATATCTTTTTTTATATTAAAATGATTATAAGTATCCTTTTTTAAACTCTCGGAAACAGAAGTTACATAGTCGGATTTATTTATACTGAAGGTAACAGCTGTTTTATAGTATGGGTGCTTACCCACTAAAGTAATATCTGTACCATGTAAAGTAGTAACAATAGGTAGATAGATACCTTCTTCCAACAACATTTTACGTGCCATATAACCTGCAAATGCATGAGGAATTGCATAATGTACATGTAAAATATCGATTTTATATAGTTTAACTGTATCTACAATTTTACTTGATAAAGCTAATTCATAAGGTTGATAATGAAATAAAGCATATTCAGGAACATTTACTTCATGAAAATAAACATTAGGACTTAATAAAGCTAACCTAACGGGTTGTTTATAGGTAATAAAATGAACCTCATGACCTTTACGAGCCATTTCTAAACCTAATTCTGTTGCTACTACCCCACTTCCTCCAAAAGTTGGATAACAAACTATAGCGATTTTCATTTTTTTTAAATTTTTGTTACAATATATAACGAAGAAAACAATTTAAGAAGATTTTTTTATAAAAAAAAGACTAATCTTTAAAGGATTAGTCTTGTAAAGCATCATATATTATTTGTTGTATCTTTTCTCTAATATTATTTTGAGATAGAGCATTTTTATTTGCATCTGGATATGTTCTATTTGAAATAAATACATATATCAATTCCTTTTCAGGATCAACCCATGTCATGGTACCAGTAAAACCTGTGTGTCCAAAACTTGATTTAGAAGTACATCCACATGTTGGACCAGCTTTACCAAGTTGTGGTTTATCAAACCCTAGTCCTCTTCTATTTCCTTCATTACATGCATAACATGTATTAAACGTATCAATTGTTTCGGGTTTTAATAACTGATAACCAGCGTATGATCCCTTTTGTAAATACATTTGCATCATTTTAGCTACATCTAAAGCAGTTCCAAACAAGCCTGCATGTCCAGAGACTCCATTTTGCATAGCTGCTGCCATATCGTGTACATACCCTTGCACTTTAGTATATCTAAAATAAGTATCCTCCTCGGTTGGAGGTATTACAGATATATCAAATTTTCTAAGTGGATTATAGGTTAATGACTTTGTCCCTAGTTTAGAGTAAAAATTATCATCAGCCAATACATCTAATTTTTTTCCATACGTTCTTTCTAAATATTCTTTGAATAATATGAAAGAAAAATCGCTGTATTTATACTGTTTTTTAGCCAAAAGAGGCGTCTTCCCAATTACTTTTAAAATGGTATCGTTGTAATCGTTTCTCAAAAATAAATTTTCTG
>CAVBJB010000077.1:0-7540 GCA_963595625.1 Lachnospiraceae bacterium
GTATTACTGTAGCCTATTTTTTTAATAGGGATAAGGTAAAAAAACAGAGCATGTACAAACATGAGCCTTTGCATGGTGAATTGTTTTATGATTTGGTATTTACCTCTGAATATATAAAAATTGAGCAAATTGAGTATTCCGTGGATTTTATTTACGAGATTAAATTTGTTGAACACGAGGATTTTTATGGCGCTTTAAAATATAAAGACGGAAATTTTGAAGGAGCTTTATCTCAAGGGGTTTATAATTTTTTGGTTTTAAAATTACGATCAGGAGAGGAAATCCATTGTCAGTTTCAGCAGGTTACTCGTCATGAATTACGTAACATTAGGCCAATGTTAGAAGAGTATTACAGTAAAGGATTATTAAATTTTAATCATTTGGTTGAGATTTTACGTATAGAATCGATGAATGAGCGTGAAATTTTAAAAGTTGATTTAGATAGAAGATATAATAAATAAAAGCATCCTTAGGGATGCTTTTATTTATTTGTATGTAGTAAAAATTCTATTGCTTTTTTATTAAAAATGTTTGGTTTGTCTACGTTTACTACGTGTCCACAATTTTCAACGATAAACAGTTGAGCGGTTTTTACATGGTTTTGAACCACTTTTTTTACGGCTGGTAAAAACATGTAATCCTCGTCTCCCATTATGTATAGTGTTGGTATGTTGAGTTCGACTTGTCTAAACCATTTTAATAAAGGATTAATCTCTGTAGTTAGTTTAAACCAACGGATAAATTCTTTTTGATATAGTTTTTTTGCCTCGTTAACAAACATAAGTCTAGATTGTTTGTGATTTTTTTTAGGCATAATGATGAAAGCAAATAATTTGTAGAGTAATAAATATGGAATCATGTCTTTAAACGCGTTTCCTAATTTCATTAAAATCTGTGATCTAAAATTCATTTGCATTATTGCTCCACCCATTATCATACTTTGTACTCTATCGGGATACATTTCGGCTAATTGTCTAATGACAATAGTTCCTAAAGAAATACCTACAAAATGTGATTTTTTGATTTTAAGATGTTCTAGAAGTTCATAGACGTCATTGGCTACTGCTTTAAATGTGTATTTACCAGAAAAAATTTTGTTTTGTTTTTTTCCGGATTCCCCATGACCTCTAAGATCTAAGATAATCACATTAAAATATTTTTTAAATTCTCTGATTTGTTTAAACCAAATGGTAGAACTTCCTCCTGCGCCGTGCACAAAAGTAACATATTGATCAGAATTTTTATTTTCAAATAAAGTGTACGCTAACAAAATTATATGGCTTTATATGGACAGCAAAATTACTATCAAATTTTCATTTTTATACTATAATAACTGCTAAAAAGATTTAAAAGTATGTTGTAAATACGAGTGAGCTAATAATTTGTTAATAAATCTGACAAATTGTACTTTTTTAAAAATCTGGCGTTTATTTTGATATGTACTTATTAACTAAATAAGCGAACTATGAATTTTATTATTATGGGTGTTATCATGCTATTAAGTTGGTATGTAGGTAACACGTTGCAAAAAAAATTTGAGTTTTATTCTAAACTGCATTTACGAAATGGAATGAGTGGAGCAGAAATTGCTACGAAAATGCTGCACGACCATGGTATTTATGATGTAAAAGTTATATCGACGCCTGGTAGATTAACGGATCATTATAATCCAGAGGATAAAACCGTAAATTTATCAGAGGCAGTTTATAATCAGAGAAATGCTGCTGCAGCTGCTGTAGCTGCACATGAAGTTGGACATGCGGTACAACATGCTACGGCTTATAGTTGGTTACAAATGCGATCAAAATTAGTTCCGGTGGTTTCCTTTGCCTCTAATTTTGTACAATGGATTTTAGTAGCAGGTATTTTAATGGTAAAAAGTTTCCCTTCCTTATTATTAGTTGGGATTGTCCTTTTTGCATTGACTACGCTTTTCTCTATTGTAACTTTACCTGTAGAATACGATGCATCCAACCGTGCTTTGGCTTGGTTAAAAAGGGAAAATATGGTAACACAGCAAGAATACCTTGGTGCTGAGGATTCTTTAAAATGGGCTGCGAGAACGTATTTAGTTGCAGCTTTATCATCAATCGGTACATTGATGTACTATATTTGGATCTTTTTAGGAAATAGAAATAGAGAATAATTAAAAAAATCACAACTTTAAGTTGTGATTTTTTTAATAAGAATTGTCATTATATTTTTTGTTAAGTGTTTAATATTATTTATATTAGTATCGTATATTAACACTAATCCCCAAATAGTAATACAATGCAATATTTTTTAACATTTTTTTTAGTTTTGTTTTCCGTTTTGGGACAAGCTAGTGTAAACGATTCCATAAATATTCCTAAAATAGACGCTCAAAAGTTTGATACTCTATTTTTTAAGATTGTTAAAGAATCTGAAAGCTATAAAGATTTAAAATTGATAAAAAATTCGGACTTAGAAATAATTTCGACTGCACATAAAGCTGATGTTGCAACATATAAAAATACTATTGTTTCCTTACAGGAGGATATTGACCGATTAAAACAAGAGGTTTCTTTAAAAAAGGAGGGTATTGATGAGGTTAGAGAAAATACAGAATCTGTAGATACAATTAATTCTTTACTAATTTTTATTGGAGTAGGAGTATTATTGATTTTAATAATTGTATTTACAATTTTTCAGAACAAGAAATTAAAAGAAACCCTTAATTTAAACAAATCGAGTTTAGAATCTTTAGAAAATGAATTTGATGAATTTAAGAGATCAGCTATGGAGCGTGAACTTAAAGTAAAAAGAGAGCTTTTAAACGAACGAAATAAAAACAATCAAGAACTTTAAAAAAAAGGGAAAGCATAGCTTTCCCTTTTTTTATTCCATATACCCTTCATAAGGGACTTCGTATTCTTGAAAAACAATTCCGTAGGTTTCTAATTCTTTTAAAATAGGCTCATATACCTCTTTTGTGATTGGTAATTGAACACCAGGTTTAGTAATTTCTCCATTTAAAATTTTTACGGCAGCTATTGCAACGGGTAATCCAACGGTCTTAGCCATTGAGGTAAAGGTTTGGTTTTCCCCTAATACTACTAGCTTAGAATCTATTTGTTTAAAACCTGCAGAGGTTTCGTATCCTATTTTGTGGTACATTACAACCATGTCTTTATCCTCTTCATCCAACTTCCATTTTTCAGCTAAAATACCTTCTAAAAGTTTAGCAGGTGTTGCATGAGGAATACCAATTACTTTATTAGGGTTAAAAAGATCAAGTTCTTCAAGTTTTTCCCACATAACATCATCTTGATCTATTTTTAATTGATGACGTAATTTAATTTCAACAGAATCTGTGGGATGGAAAGGTAAAAATAGATTTACAAACTCTCGATTCGATAATTTTTCTGAATCATCTAATATATAAGAGTCATCTGTCATTCCTAATTGTACAAACATATCCCAAGCTCTGGAATATCCAACTCGTCGAATGGTTCCACGGTATAGGGTTTTAATATCTTCTAGATTGTAAATGTCTTTGTATTTTAAGGAGTCCCTATTGGCATAGACTTCAAACTTGCCATAACCTTCAAACTGTATAAATTCTGTGCGTCTAAAAACTCGGTGATATGGAATGTATTTAAACTGACCTTCTTGTAAAAATTTTGCGGCTCCACCTTGACCTGCGACTACAACATTTCTTGGATTCCAAGTAAATTTATAGTTCCATAAATTGGTTTCACTTTCAGGAGCTACTAAGCCTCCACAAAACGATTCAAAAAGTACAACTTTATGCCCTTGTTCTTTGATTGAATCAATAATTTTCATAGAACTCATATGGTCAATCCCAGGATCTAATCCAATCTCATTCATAAAAACTAATCCCGCTTGCTTTACATCAGGATCCATTTTTAATAAATCTTCGGATATATAAGAAGCCGTTACAAGGTGTTTCTTGTATTTTAAACAACATTTGGCAACTTTAGTATGTAAGGCTGCAGGGAGCATAGAAATTACTAAATCTGCATTTTTAATGCTAGTATTTCTAAGTTCTTTATCCTCTATATCAAAAAAAATAGCTTTACCAGACGGATGGCTGTTAATTCTTTTTTGAGCCAAATCAATTGATAAATCTCCAACCGTAACGGTAAAATTGTTGATTTGAGCGTGTAGTAGTAAATATTGTATTAGTGAGGAAGATGAACGTCCGGCACCAATAACTAGTATTTGTTTCATAATTTGTTAGTTAGTTTTGCAATATGAAAAATACAAATATTAAATAAATGAGATAATGTAAATGATAAAAAAAAGTTTTTTGCAAAAAAAAAATATGTAATTTTGGTTTGAATTTTAGAATCATGAATAAAAAGATATTAATAGCTGCCACATTGTTTGGAGCTTCAGCAATTGTACTAGGAGCTTTTGGAGCACATGCCCTTAAAAAAGTATTGACAGAAATGCAATTAAATACTTTTGAGGTTGGGGTAAGGTATCAATTTTATCATGCTTTATTTTTATTGTTTATAGCAAACAATAATCATATAACTTCTAAGACAAAAAAAATAATTTTGAATCTAGTTTTACTTGGACAATTATTTTTTTCTGGCTCTATTTATTTATTGTCTTTACAAGATATTTTAAATTGTAATTTTAAATTTTTAGGTCCAATTACTCCTGTAGGAGGATGTCTTTTAATTGCAGCATGGATTGTTTTATTGTTTGCTGTTATAAAGGATAAATCAAAGAAAGAAAATTAATAAACAAATCAAATAAGTTTTTTCCAATTAAATTTTTAATTTTGTGGAAACAACACACATACAATTTTAAATCATGAATGATATCAAGTCTATTTCATTAGAAGGATACGGAATTAAGGACGCTAAAGAAGTAATTTATAACCCTAGTTATGAGTACTTATACGAGGAAGAATTACGTGAAGGCTTAGAAGGTTATGAGAAAGGACAACTTTCTGAACTAGGAGCTGTAAATGTAATGACTGGTGAATTCACGGGTCGATCTCCAAAAGATAAATATATTGTTTTAGATGATGTTACTAAAGATACTATTTGGTGGACTTCAGATAAAGCTGTTAATGATAATAAACCAATCTCTCCTAAAACATGGGATGCTTTAAAACAAGTTGCAACATCTGAATTATCTAACAAAAAATTATATGTTGTAGATGCATTTTGTGGTGCTAATGAAAATACGCGTTTAAAAGTAAGATTTATCATGGAAGTTGCTTGGCAAGCACATTTTGTTAAAAATATGTTTATCAGACCAACTGAAGAAGAATTAGAAAATTTTGGAGAACCAGATTTCGTTGTTATCAATGCTTCTAAATCTACTTTTAAAGAATATAAAGAGCATAATTTAAATTCAGAAGTATTTATTGCTTTTAATTTAACTGAGAAAATCCAATTAATAGGTGGTACATGGTACGGCGGAGAAATGAAAAAAGGTTTATTCGCAATCATGAACTATTATTTACCATTACAAGGTATCGCTTCAATGCACTGTTCTGCAAATAAAGGTAAAGACGGTGACGTAGCGGTTTTCTTTGGATTATCAGGAACAGGAAAAACTACTTTATCTACAGATCCAAAACGTGAATTAATTGGAGATGATGAGCACGGTTGGGATAACGAAGGTGTATTTAATTTTGAGGGTGGTTGTTACGCAAAAACAATAGATCTTTGTAAAGAAAATGAACCCGATATTTTTGGAGCTATAAAAAGAGATGCATTATTAGAAAATGTAACTTTAGATGCTGATGGAAAAATAGATTTTAAAGATGGATCTGTCACTCAAAACACACGTGTATCATATCCAATATATCATATAGAAAATATTGTTAAACCAGTTTCTAAAGCGGGACATGCAACAAAAGTAATCTTTTTAACGGCTGATGCTTTTGGAGTTATGCCACCGGTATCTAAATTAACTCCAGAACAAACGAAGTATTTCTTCTTATCAGGATTTACTGCAAAATTAGCAGGTACAGAAAGAGGAATTACACAACCAGAGCCTACATTCTCAGCATGTTTTGGAAAAGCTTTCTTAACATTACATCCTACAAAATATGGTGAAGAGCTAGTTAAAAAAATGGAGGAGCACAATGCAACGGCTTATATGGTTAATACGGGATGGAATGGTACAGGAAAACGTATTTCTATAAAAGACACACGTGCAATCATTGACCGTATTTTAGACGGTTCAATTGAGAATGCAGAAACTATTGTAATTCCAACATTTAATTTAGAAGTTCCAACATCATTAAAAGACGTAGATACAACTATTTTAGATCCACGAAATACTTATGCAGATACTAGTGAGTGGGATGCAAAAGCTAAAGATTTAGCTGCTAAGTTTATCAAAAACTTTGCGCAATATACAGATAATGAAGAAGGAAAAGCTTTAGTACAAGCAGGTCCTCAAATTTAATAATATTTAAAAAGCTATTCAATTTTAATTGAATAGCTTTTTTTTGAGTAAGTTTTTATTGTTAATAAAAAAGCGAGGTAATTGTATTACCTCGCTTTTTTTATTTATTAACTTCTTTAATATATTTTTCTAATGCCATAGTCATAGATGGTGTTTCAGGCGTTGGCGCCATAATGTCTACTCTTAATCCGTGCTCTAAAGCTTCTTTTTGAGTAGTAGTACCAAATACAGCTATACGCGTATTATTTTGTTTAAAATCCGGAAAGTTTTTAAATAAAGATTTAATACCTGTAGGGCTAAAAAATGCTAATACGTCATAATAAACATCTGCTAAATCAGATAAGTCACTCATTGCCGTACGGAAAAAAGTACCAGGAGTCCAATTTAAATTTAAAGCATTTAAAGTTGCAGGAATATCAGCATTTAACTGGTCAGATGCCGGTAATAAAAACTTCTCGTCTTTATATTTTTTAAATAAAGCAGCTAAATCTTTAAAATCTTTTTGTCCTACGTAAATTTTACGTTTACGGTAAACTACATATTTTTGTAAATATAAAGCTGTAGCTTCTGTTTGACAGAAATATTTAAGATCTTCAGGAACTTTATATCTCATTTCTTCAGCAACTCTAAAAAAATGGTCAACAGCATTTTTACTAGTTAAAATGATTGCCGTAAAGGCTCCTAAATCAATTTTTTGTAGTCTTACTTCTTTGGCAGGAACACCCTCAACATGTATAAAAGGTCTGAAATCAATCTTAATTTTATAACGTTGCGAAAGTTCAAAATAAGGTGAATTTTCTACTTTAGGTTCAGGTTGCGAAACCAAAATTGTTTTCACTTTCATATTTTATTAACTTTTATTCTAACTTTTAGTGAAAAAATAGTACATAAAAAAATAGGGTGCTATTTCAAGGGCACAAAGATACAAAATAAAATAGAAGAAATTAGCAAAAATTATTTTTTTATAAATTCTTAATCCATTTAGATAACTTGCTAAATTAATTATTAAAAATATTATTATAATGGTATTAATTGTTGTTAAATCTTTAAAGTTGTTGTAAAACAGTAAAGCTGCTATTGGGAGACTTAATAATCCTAAATACGTTCGATGATATAC
>CAVBJB010000078.1:0-7529 GCA_963595625.1 Lachnospiraceae bacterium
ATATTCAGCAATCTGAATTGTGTTTGTTGCAGCACCTTTTCTTAAGTTATCAGCTACAATCCATAAATTTAAAGTATTTGGTTGACTCTCATCACGACGAATACGGCCTACAAAAACTTCATTTTTACCTTGCGCATCTAACGGCATTGGATATTCAAATTTTGCTAAATCATCTTTAACAATAACACCCGGTGTTGCAGCTAAAAGGGTACGTACTTCGTTCACATCGAAATCATTTTCAAACTCTACGTTTACAGCTTCAGAGTGACCTCCAACAACCGGAATTCTAATAGCAGTAGCAGTTACTGCAATAGTCATGTCGTTTAAAATTTTCTGAGTTTCACGAACCAATTTCATTTCCTCTTTTGTGTATCCGTTTTCTTCAAAAACATCACATTGTGGGATCGCATTTCTGTGAATTTGGTATTTGTAAGCCATTTCACCCTCAATACCTTTGTACTCATTCTCTAATTGCTGAACCGCTTTAACACCTGTTCCAGTAATCGATTGGTAAGTAGAAACCACAATACGCTTAATGTCGTATTTTTTATGTAAAGGAGCTAACGCCATAACCATTTGTATAGTAGAACAGTTAGGGTTTGCTATGATTTTATCTTCTTTTGTTAACTCAGAGGCGTTAATCTCTGGAACTACTAATTTTTTAGTGTGATCCATTCTCCAAGCCGAAGAGTTATCAATAACTGTAATTCCTGCTTCAGCAAATTTTGGTGCCCACTCTAATGAAGTTGTTCCTCCTGCAGAGAATAAAGCTACATCCGGTTTCATTTCAACCGCTGTTTGCAATCCTACAACCTTATACTTGCTTCCCTTAAACTCGATTTCCTTACCTACAGATTTCTCTGATGCAACAGGAATTAATTCAGTTACAGGAAAATTTCTCTCAGCAAGTACTTGCAACATTACTTCGCCCACCATACCAGTGGCACCTACAACGGCTACTTTCATATTATTAATAAAATGTTAAAATTAATGTATTATATCTTATACAAATTTAATAAATTCTCAATCTTCTTTTTGATATTTATAATTTTTATGTGTTTTTCTTTAAATTGTGTATTTTAAAATGTATTTTTTTCTTCCTATAATACTCTATTGATAAATCTGCAATAAATTTTATAATTATGAATTCTTTAAAATTTAAAAACCCTTTAAGGATTAGTTCTTAAAGGGTTTTTAATTGTATATAGTTGTGAAATTTAGTTGTCGTAATGGGTAGGAATTTTAGATTTTGTTTGAAAACTCATGATGATTAAATCTATTAAAATAATCTTTGCTAAAAAAAGTAATGTTTTCATGGGATCTAAAATTTTAATTGTACACTCAAATTTAAGTAATTGAAATTAAATGTTTTATGACAAATGTTTGATTTTAGATAAACTGATTTTAAAAATCGATAATGTGCAATTTCCCAATAATTATCATGTTTTTCGGTTTTTATAAATGTATCTTAGTTAAAAATAATTCGCAATGCAACAAAAGGTTTTACAAACAGCAACATTTATACAAAAACTACTTCCACAAAATCCAGAATTTGTTGTGGTTTTAGGTAGTGGATTAAAAAATATTGTAAATCAAGTCAAAAATAAAACGGTCATTCCGTATATCGAGATTCCTCATTTCCCTAAAGTTACTGTCGAGGGTCACGGCGGCGATTTAATTTATGGAGACCTATCGGGTAAAAAAGTATTAATAATGAGCGGCCGCTTTCATTATTACGAAGGGTACTCAATGGCAGAGGTTACATTCCCTATGCGAGTTTTTGGTGTTATGGGTATTAAAAAAGTAATCCTATCCAACGCCTCAGGCGGAGTGAACATGAAATTTAAAGTAGGCGACGTTATGCTAATAAAAGATCATATCAACATGATGCCCGAGCACCCGCTACGTGGAGCCAATATAAAAGAGTGGGGACCCCGCTTTTTAGATATGTCACAAGCCTACGATAAAGAATTTTTAAATACAGCCCAAAACTTCTGTAAACAAAATAACATCGAAATTCGACAAGGTGTATACTTAGCCCTACAAGGCCCAACTTTTGAGACGCCTGCAGAATATGGAATGATTAAAAACATGGGAGCTGACGCTGTAGGTATGAGCACCGTGCCGGAGGTTATCGTTGCTCGACATATGGATATGCGTGTTTTTGCTCTTTCCGTAGTAACAGATCTTGGTGGCCCACACCTAGAAGTACCAGTTTCTCATGAGGAAGTTCTCCATGCAGCAGATGTAGCCATGCCAAAAGTCATCTCAATTGTTAAAGAAATTATAGCAAAACATTAGTTTGTCGATTTTTAAATACCTTTTATAGGAAACCCTCGTTATATATAAACACGTTAAAAATTTAAATGTTTAATTTGTTTAAAAATAAAGGTCATGAAAAAAATCGTTTTATTAAGTTCAGTACTTCTTTTAGGGTTATACAGTTGTAAAGAAAAAGAAACCGTAGAAATACAAACACAAGATGAAGTTGTTAACACAGACAGTTTAATGTTAGACGAGCACACATCTCAAAATTCTTTAGACTGGGACGGAACTTATGAGGCTACTTTACCATGCGCCGATTGTCCTGGAATTAAAACCGTAATTGTATTAGACCAAGACGATACCTTTAAAATTATTAGCGAATACCAAGAACGCAATACAAAAATCGAGGACGCTGGAGAGATCATGTGGCACGACAACGGCTCCGTGGTTCATTTAAAAGGCAAAGAAACCGATATAAAATTAAAAGTTATAGAGAACGGGTTAATCCAACTAAACCAAGACGGGACCGAGATTACCTCTAATCTTAAAGATCATTACCAATACCAAAAATTATAAAAAAAGGCTGAAGTATCATACTTCAGCCTTTTTACTTTAATAAACTCTATATTTTAATTTGGGCGTTCCCTGTACAAAAACTCCTAGCGTCGTTTTTTACAGGTCGCGTCTTCCGCTGTATCTTTTGTACGGTTGCTTCGAGAGCCTCAGCAACCTTTACAAAAGGATGCCGCTCCAACCGCTAACGCAAGTACAAAATTGGGTTTACAGCTAGCCCTGGGTGTAGCGGTATCCTTTTAGTTTTAGCTGAGGTATCGAGGCTAAAACTAAAAGATATAGCGAAACACAGGAACATGGATTTATTTTAAGCCCAAGCCATTACGCTCCTAAAGATTCTGAATCTGAAGGTCTCGTAAACGTAATTGTAAGGATTTTTGTCCTCTAAACTCATTCTCGTCTATAGAGTACACGGCGTTAAATGGGTATTTATTTTGTAAAGTATTTAAATGGTTTGCCATACCAAACCCAACGGCTTGGTATTTTATAAATCCATCCTGAGTAATTTGTGCCGAAAGGTGCTCTTTGTTTTTACCAATAGCTTTTGCAAACCCGGTATCTTTTAGATTTTTAGTCATAAACAGCGGACTTAAATTTTCGGGTCCAAAGGGTTCAAATTGTTTAAGGATACGGATGGTTTTATCGTCAATATCTTCAAAATTAATTTCCATGTCAATGTCTAACTCTGGTTCACGCCATTCGTCTTTCATGGTCTCTCGAACCACTTTCTCAAACGCTTCTTTAAAATCGTGATATTTTTCTTCGGCAATGGTTAATCCTGCGGCGTACATGTGGCCACCAAACTGAATAATATGTTCCGCACAGGCCTCTAGTGCATTATACACGTCAAAATTTTTAACCGAGCGGGCAGAGGCTGCTAATTTGTCTCCACTTTTAGTAAATACAAGGGTAGGGCGGTAGTAGGTTTCTGTAAGTCTAGAAGCTACAATCCCAATAACGCCTTTGTGCCAATTGTGTTGGTAAACCACAGAGGAATATCTGTGCTCCTCGTTTAACTCAATAATTTGCTGTAATGCCTCTTTGGTAATGTCTTGGTCCTTTAATCTGCGCTGGGAGTTGTATTGGTCAATTTCATTAGCTGCAATTTCAGCATCAAGTTCGTCAAACTTAGTTAAGAGCTCAACAGCATAGATTCCGTGTTTCATGCGGCCTGCAGCATTAATTCTTGGGGCTACCGTAAACACAATATCGGTTATGGTGTAATGTGATTTTTGATTTTTAAGTATGGCTTTAATTCCAGGTCTTGGATTTTGGTTAATAACATCCATACCAAATTTTGCTAAAATTCTATTTTCTCCGTTAATCGGTACAATGTCTGCTCCAATGGCGGTTGCTACTAAATCTAAGTATGGAATTAAGTGTTTGATGTTTTGGTTAAAATGTGGCGCTATAGCTTGGAGTAATTTAAACCCAACACCGCATCCGCAAAGCTCTTTATACGGATAGTTACAATCGTCTCTTTTAGGATCTAAAACAGCAGCCGCGTCTGGAATTTGAACTCCGGGGCGGTGGTGGTCGCAGATTATAAAGTCGATGTTTTTATTTTTAGCGTATTGTACATGTTCTATGGATTTTATACCACAATCCAGCGCAATGATTAAGGAAATGTTGTTGTCGTCTGCAAAATCAATGCCTTTATAAGACACTCCATATCCTTCAGCGTAACGATCCGGGATATAGGTACATACGTTAGGGTAATGGGATTGTAAGTACGAGGATACTAAAGCAACAGATGTGGTACCGTCTACATCGTAATCTCCAAAAACCATGATATTTTCTTGATTTTCTATAGCTTGCAGGATTCGTGTCACGGCTTTGTCCATATCCTTCATTAGGAAAGGGTCGTGAAGGTTTTTTAAACTAGGTCTAAAAAAGTCTTTAGCTTCGTTAAATGTATTGATACCTCTTTGTACCAAAAGCGTTGCAATAATTTTGTTTACACCTAACTCTTGCATTAGGGAATTAATTTTATTGATCTCTGGAATGGGTTTTACAGTCCAACGCATAGTACTTAATTTTTATGGATAAAAAAAGTTAGAACGCAAGTTCTAACTTTTAAATATAGTATATCTTTTAAAATTATGGCTCAGGATTAAAAAGAATTTGCACCTCAACATCTGCAAATTTTCTAAACATCTCTAACACACCACAATACTTATCAACAGATAAATTTACAGCTTTAGTTAACTTTTCTGGATTTAAATTATCTCCAAAAAAGCGGTAATAAATAGTTACTTTACTGTAAGTTGCTGGATCGGTTTCAGTTAACTCTCCATCAATATCAATAGAAAAGTTTGCAACGTCTAACTTCATTTTAGGAATTAAATGCGCAACATCTAAGCCTGAACAACCGGCAAGTGCAGATAGCATAAGCATTTTAGGGCGGTATCCATTTCCGTCGCCACCATTGTCTGGTCCTGCATCTATCAATAAATTACCTCCTGGGTTGGTAGACTCAAATTGCATCTTACCTAACCATTTTGTTTTTACATGATTAATTTTACTCATTGTTTTTTTTGCTAGATGGTTTTCCGCCAACAATAACTACAATTTCTCCTTTAGGAGCTTTAGCTTCAAAATGTTTTAAAACTTCTGTTGCAGTTCCTCTAACGGTTTCTTCGTGCAGTTTGGTAATTTCTCTGGAAACAGAAACGGGTCTGTCTGGTCCAAAATACTGAACAAATTCGGCTAAGGTTTTAACTAATTTGTGTGGAGAAACGTATAAAATCATGGTTCTAGTTTCTTCCGCTAAAGCTAAAAATCGTGTTTGTCTTCCTTTTTTATCAGGTAAAAATCCTTCAAAAACAAACTTATCATTTGGCAGACCAGAGTTTACAAGAGCAGGTACAAAAGCTGTAGCTCCAGGTAAACAGTCAATAGGAATATTATTTTCTACACAGGCTCTAGAAAGTAAAAAGCCAGGATCCGAGATGGCTGGTGTACCAGCATCTGTAATCAACGCCATAACTTCACCCGCTTGCAAACGCTTGATCAATCCCTCAACCGTTCCGTGCTCGTTGTGCATGTGGTGCGAAATCATGTGTGTAGTGATTTCAAAATGTTTTAAAAGTTTTCCGCTATTGCGTGTGTCCTCTGCCAAAATCAAATCCACCTCTTTTAGAACTTTAATAGCTCTAAATGTCATATCATCTAAATTGCCTATTGGCGTAGGTACTAAATATAATTTACTCATTTATGAGAATCTTTTTTCTACTAAAGCCATAAATCGGTTTTCAAACTCTTCTTTACCTTCCCAGTTGTTGTAGTCTGGTTTTACCATGTGGTTGATAAAATCTAAAGCTTCAGTAATATTATTCATTGTATTTAATTGCGAAACCACACGGTTTAAGTCTTGGTCGCTGTCGTTAAAAAGGTGCATTTGGAACGCTATACGATCGTTTAATCCTAAAGTGATTGATTTGTTAAACATTTCAGACACGGATTTAGCTCCTTTTTTAGGTTTTATAGTTGCAAAAGCATCGTCTATAATTGAGGTTTCAACAATATCTTTCGCTTTCTTTTCTTTTTTTAATCTCTTAGGTTTCTCTTCAGAGACTTCAACATTATCTTTTGTTGTATCCTCATCAGGTGTTACTACTTCTTCAGCTTTAACAAATTCTGGTTCTTGATACGTTTGTCCAATTAAATTTTCGAACGTTGACTGTATGCTGTTGTTGTTTTTAGCAGCAGACGAATAGGTGTCATCTAATCCAGAAAACAGATCGTTTGTGAAGTTAAATAAATCCGGTTCTTGTACGGGCACCTCAACTGGAATTGGTGTCTCAATTGGTGTTTCAGTAACATCTTCTTCCACAGGAATTATTTCCTCAGTAGTTGTATCTGGGGTAGTAACTTCAATTTCATTAGACTTTTCTACTTCATCCATTTCAACTACTGTAGCTTTTTTAGTTTTCTTTTCTTTTTTAGGAGCTGGAATTTCTTGTGTTTCGATTGATTCTTCTTCTAAAATTTCATCTAAAATAGTAACGGAAATAGGTTCACTTGGATTGTCTAGAATACCATTAGCTTCTAATTCCTCATAAGTAACAGGAATTTCTTCTTCTATAACTTCGTTGTTAAGTTGAGTCTCTTCAACAACTTCTATAGTAGGAATTTCAGTTTTGTCTACTTCTAGAGCTGTGGTATTTGTTTCTACAATATCTTCTGTATGTTCTTGTGTAGTAGTGTCAACTGCGTTAAATTCTTCAACTTGCTCTAAAACAACTTCTGGTTCAACCGGAGTCTTAACAGTATCGTTCGTATTTTGGTTTTGAAGTTCTTGATCCAAAACTAAAGTGAAATCTTGTTTTTCGTTAAGAGCTTCTTCTAATTCAGCTTTCCCAATAGTAGGTTTAGTAGGCTCAAAATTATCTTGATAAAATCTTAAAATAGATAGTTTTTCATAAAGATTTAAAGCTTCTTTTTGGAGCTGAATAACATCTTGGCGGTTGTGAATTTTTAAAATTCTATGTGCAATGCTAATTAATTCGGCTTCTAACTTTTTTTTCATAACTAGTTTGGATTGATGTATAAAGCGTTGAAATTATTTCCGTTTTATGTTTTACAAATCTAATTAGAAAAATTGTTTTTTCCTTAAAATTTGTACTCGATTATCTTTAGAATCAATAAAAATTTAGATGCAAATTTTTTAATGTTTTTTTAGATTAATT
>CAVBJB010000079.1:0-7501 GCA_963595625.1 Lachnospiraceae bacterium
TGCGTACAGTCAGAATAAGTATTCTTCACAAAGTTTTAGGTTACCTCCAGAGGTAAAACTTAAAACAAAATATCCTCCAATTGTGGATCTTTCTTATAAAATAACAAATAATGATAAACCTCACGATTATAATAATGTCATTAATACATTTGATAAAAGGTATGATTTAAATAATTTGTCAAAATATGAGGGTAATCCTGAACTACATGCTTACTTAAAAGAAGCCGCTAAATTTTTCAATTCTATTAAACCAAAATACAGAAGTCTATATTCAGACATGGAACTTTGGTACATATATATATATGATGTAAATCTTTCCAAACAATTAATTCTATAATTAATATGAAAAAACTACTAACTCACCTCTTACTTTTCGTTGGTTTTATAGGCATGGCACAAACGTATACTATGCCAACAACAGGAAGTGTTAATTATACAGTTGGTTCGGGAACTTTTACAGATTCTGGAGGACCAGCCGGTAATTATACAAATAATGAGAATGGAACAATTACTTTTTGTCCCGCTACAGCAGGTACAAAAGTCCAAATAGTTTTTCAGTCTCTAGTAACAGAATCAGCAGATGTTAATACGTGTTATGATAATTTTGAAATATATCAAGGATCAACTCCTACGACAATTGCAGATAATATATGTGGAACATATACTAATTTAACAATAGTTTCAACTTCTGCAGATGGATGTATAACCATTAGATTTACCTCTAATGATACAAACACTTTAGCAGGGTGGATTGGAACAATATCTAATGTTACAACTTCATGTAATCCGCCAACAGCAAATTATACAGTTTCTAAAGATAAAATCTGTCATGTTTCAGCGGTGTCTAATACAGAGGGGGATGTAACTTTTAACGCTTCTGGTTCAACAACCCCAACCGGAACCATTACAAGATATATATGGAATTTTGGTGATGGCACTAGTGCTACGACTACAACACCTACAATTGTTCATAACTATACAGAACCGGGAATATACAATACTTCCTTAGTTGTTGTAAACAGTTTAAATTGTTCAAGTACAATGCCTTCGTTAAAAAAAATTGTTGTAACGAGATCTCCATTAATAAATATTCCAGATTCATTTGATGTAACGTGTAATCAAAGTTTTAATTTAAATGCAACGGCTACATCTCAAACCATTATTTCATCGCCACCAAGAATTACGGCAGGTATTACAAACTTACCTGATGGTTCTGGTGTAACTTATGAATCTACTCTGGATTTTTCTAGAATGTTCCCGGCCGGTACAACGATGGTTGAGGGGTGTTTCCCTTCTGTAAGTTTAGAATTAGAACACTCTTATACTGGAGATTTAACCATGTATTTAATTGCACCGAACGGAGCTATTGTCCAACTATTTAATCAATACGGTGGAAGTAACCATTTTGGTACATGTTCTACAGCAGCTGCAAATGGAGTACCTGGTTGTCCCTTAACTTACACTTTTGTTAACTCAGGTGGTGTTCCTATACAAAATGCTTTGACATCTAACGCTACACAAACATGTGGCATATATGCTGGACCTTGTGAGAGTGCTACTTATTATTTAAGTCAAACAATTAATTCATTCAATAATTTTAATGCTTTAATAGGAACTCCCTTGGCTGGAGTATGGCGTATTAGAATTGTAGATAATATTGCACTGGATGATGGATTTTTGTTTTCTTGGACTTTAAATTTTCCTCAAAGTTGTTACGGAAACGTTGAACAAAAAACGCCTACAGTAACTAATTTAGTATGGTCTGGTCCTAATATTGTTAGTCAAACAACAACCAACCAAGTAGCAAATAACCCTGGACCAGGATGTCCAGAGGGATTAAATTGTGTGGGAAATACTCTTACAAATGTGGCATCTGTAAGAGGTACAAATAATTTAGGAACATATACTTATACAGTTACAGCAACAGATGAGTATGGGTGTGAATATCAAAAACAAGTTACTGTTAATGTTCAAGGACCATCAATTACACGATTTGAATACCCAAAAATTGATATCTGTAGATTAGATCCAGCACAAACTCCAATTTTAGAGGGAACAGGTAATTTAGCAGGAACTTACACATCTGTACCTTCGGGTTTAAGTATAAATGCTAATACAGGTCAGATTAATCCAGGATCTAGTACGGTAGGAAATTATACTGTAACATTTACTACAGAATGTGGTGCAATAAGAAGAAGTACAAATGTTTCAATTATACAAGAGGTAACACCAACGTTTACTCAAGTAGCTTCAATTTGTGAGGGTGGAACTTTTACTTTACCCACTACATCTAATAATGGTATAGTTGGTGTTTGGACTCCTGCCCTTAATAATTTAGCAACAACAACTTATACATTTACACCTAACACACAACAGTGTGCTAGAACCGTGACCATGACTGTATTAGTAAAACCTAAGCCAGTTGCAACAGCCACACCAAATACACAAACTATTTGCAGTGGCAATGCAACTAATATAGTTTTAACTAGTAATAGGACTGGTACAACATTTGCATGGACTGCTACACAGACAGGTGTTACAGGTGCAACATCAGGAACTGGTGCGTCAATTGCTCAGGTATTAACAGCTACTGGTTCAGCTCCAGGTTCAGTAACTTACACAATTATTCCTACGGCTAATGGATGTGCAGGTAATCCTATAAATGTTACAATTGAAGTAGTACCTAAACCTTCATTGAACTTTAGTCCAAATACATTGGCCATTTGTAGTGGTACAAATGCAACTATAAATTTATCTAGTCCTACCGCTGGTGTTACTTTTTCATGGACTGTAGAACAAGATGGTGTAACAGGAGCAAGTGCAGGAACTGGAAGTACAATATCTCAAATTTTAACTTCAAATAGAATAACAGGTGGTACAGTTAACTATATAGTAACTCCATCGTATAATGGTTGTGTTGGAGATCCAAGAATTTATACAGTTAGTGTTTATCCAGAAGTACAAGCAATAGCTACACCAATTACTCAAAGTTTTTGCAGTGGAGGAGTTACTAGTATAAATTTATCTAGCCCTATTGAAGGTACAACTTTTACTTGGACTGTAGTACAAAATGGTGTAGTTGGAGCTACCAACGGAAATGGTAATTCTATCACACAAACATTAACTACAACTGGAAACACTAATGGTACTGCGGTTTACACAATTGTACCGTCAGTTAATGGTTGTACAGGTACGCCAACAGTTGTTACAATTTCTGTAAATAAAAAACCTGAAGTCTTTGCTTCAGTTTCGGAAAATACAATATGTAGTGGAACATCTACTGCTATAAATTTAACTAGTGATTCAGCAGGAACTACATTTAATTGGGTTGCTCAACAGGAGGGAGTATCCGGTGCAATTAACGGTACAGGTAATACAATTGTACAAACATTAAATACAATTGGTTCACTGCCAGGTACTGTGACATACACTATTACCCCTATTTTAAACGGATGTGAGGGAAATCCAATAAGTGTATCAATAATTGTTAATCCTAAACCAACAGCTGTAGCAACTCCTACAAGTCAAACTATTTGTAGCGGTACTTCTACAAATATTGCTCTAACAAGTGGTACTTCTGGTACAACATATAGCTGGACTGTAGTACAGAATGGAGTAAGCGGCGCAACTGCAGGTTCAGGTAATTCAATTACTCAAACTTTAGAAGCAACAACTGCTAATTCTGGAACAGCAATTTATACTATTATCCCTACAGCTAATGGATGCGTTGGCGAACCCGTTACAGTAACCATTACTGTAAATGCGATTCCGACTGTAGTTGCAACTCCTGTTAGTCAAACTTTGTGTAGTGGTTCTACAACTAATATAGCATTAAGTAGTACAACAACAGGAACAACTTATATTTGGACTGTTGTACAAAATGGAGTTAGTGGTGCTTTAGCAGGTTCAGGGAATACAATTTCTCAAAATTTAACAGCAACAGGTGCAAATTCGGGTACTGTAACGTATACAATAATTCCAACAGCAAATGGTTGTGTTGGAGAACCAATTACTGTAATTATTACAGTAGATGCAAAACCTGTAGTTGTTGCTACACCATCGAGTCAAATCTTGTGTAGCGGTACGACTACAAATATTGCTTTATCTAGTAACACTCCTGGAACTACTTACAGTTGGACCGTGGCTCAAAACGGTGTATCAGGAGCAGTAGCTGGTTCGGGTAATTTAATTTCACAAATGTTATCAGCTACAGGATCAAATCCTGGTACTGTAACGTATACAATTATACCTACGGCCAATGGATGTATAGGTGAACCTATTACTGTTGAAGTGACTGTTAATCCAATACCAGTGGTCATTGCAACACCATTAAATCAAACATTATGTAGTGGTTCTTCAACTAATATAGTTTTAAGTAGTGCCACTTCAGAAACTACATATAGTTGGACTGTTGTTCAAAACGGTGTTGCAGGAGCTGTGGCTGGAAATGGCGATACTATATCTCAATCTTTAACAACTACAGGTCCAAATTCTGGTACAGTTACTTACTCAATTACACCAACAGCAAACGGTTGTGTTGGACAACCCATTACTGTAACAATTACTGTTAATCCAATTCCTCAAGTTGTTGCTACACCATCAACTCAAACCCTATGTAGTGGATCCGCTACTAATATTGAGTTGAGTAGTTTAACTACTGGTACTACCTACAATTGGACAGTAGTACAAGATGGAGTTATAGGAGCAATAGCAGGAAACGGTGAAAATATAGTTCAAACGTTAACGGCTACGGGACCAAATTCAGGAACTGTAACTTACACCATTACACCAATAGCTAATGGTTGTGTTGGAGAGCCTATCAATGTAACAATTATAGTAAATGCAATTCCTATAGCAACAGCTACACCAACATCTCAAACGGTATGTAGTGGTTCAACAACGAATATAGTTTTAAGTAGTGAATCAACGGATACAACTTTTACTTGGACAGTAGTACAAAATGGGGTTACTGGAGCAATAGATGGAAGTGGTGAACTTATAGCTCAAAATTTATTTGCTTCTGGACCAAACGCAGGTACTGCAATTTATACAATTACACCAGTAGCAAATGGTTGTACGGGAGAACCTATAACGGTAACTATCACTGTTAATGCAATTCCTGAGGTGGTTGCTACACCTACAAGTCAGTCGTTATGTAGCGGATCCTCAACTGATATAGTTTTAAGCAGTTTAACATCAGGTACAACTTACAATTGGACTGTAGTTCAAAACGGCGTTAGTGGAGCAGTTGCTGGTACAGGTAATACAATATCTCAAAATCTTACAGCATCAGGTCCAAGTACAGGTACAGTTGTGTATTCTATTACTCCGATTGCTAATGGATGTATAGGAGAGACAATTGATGTTCGTATTGAAATAAAGCCTAGACCTACTATTAATATATTTGCAGAAGCGTTAAACTTATGTTCGGGGACAACAACTAACATTACTTTTGAGAGTAATACAGTTGGGGTTAATTATACGTGGACTGCTAGTAGTAACGGTGTTACAGGTGCTAGTTCTGGAAGTGGTAATTCGATAACTGATACTTTAACAACAATGCAGTCCGGAACTGTAACATATACAATTATCCCAGAGTTTGAAGGATGTATTGGTGAGAGTAAGACAGTAACTATAAATGTTAATAGTTTTATTGTACCTCAATTTGAACAAGTTGATGCTGTTTGTGAAGGTGAAAGTTTAGCAGATTTGCCAACGGTATCCTTAAACGGTATTCAAGGAACTTGGTCTCCAGCAATTAATAATAGAGAGACTACTACCTATTATTTTACTCCAACAATTACGAATTCTGGAAGTACGTGTAACACAACAACTTCAATGACTATTGTTGTTTTTCCAAAACCAGTAGCAGTTTTATCAAATACTACTGATGTTATTTGTACTGGTCAAACAATTGATTTTAATTTTCAATCTTCTGTACCAAATACAACATTTATTTATAATGTAGTAAGTACAAATGTTGAAGGAGCTGCAGGTGGTCAAGGGAATACAGTTTCTCATACATTAATAAATAATAGCACAAATGCGGGAAGCATTGTCTATGCAATAACACCTTTTGCAAATAACTGTCAAGGAGAAACTATATATAAAGAATTAATTGTTAACCCTATACCGGTAATGAACTACACAGTTTCAGACACAACAATTTGTACAGGAGAAAGTGTTTCGGCTAGTTTTACATCAAGTATTCCAGGGACAACTTATAGTTGGCAAATTATATCTAATAATGTTACAGGAGCAACTCAAGGAACGGGTACTACATTTACACATTCTTTAACAACATTAAATCCAAACGGCGGAACTGTAAAATATATAGTAACACCATCATTTAATGGATGTAAAGGAGATTATATAGAATTTGAAATATTTGTAAAACCTAGACCAGAGGTTTTTGGACCTTCACAATTAACAATTTGTTCTGGACAAAATGCTTTTATAGAATTATCTGCATCTCATCCAGATGTTACTTATGAATATACTGTTAACTCAAACAATGTAATGGGAGCCTTTAGTGGTACGGGTAATATAATTGATCAAATGTTAGAAACATTAAACGAATCTATTGGAACTGTAACTTACACTATTACTCCATATTTAAACGGTTGTTCAGGGTCACCAATAAACGTAATTGTAAGGGTAAATCCATTAAAGTATATTGAGTTACCTGACGGATATATTTGTTACGATCTTAGAACAGGGGAAGCTACTACAACTTACACCATTAATTCTGGATTAAATACAACTCAATTTAATATTGTTTGGTTAAAAGATGGAGAAATTATTCAGGGACAATCTGGTGCATCTTTAGTGGTCAATCAATCTGGAAACTACCAAATTCAAGCAATAAATACTACTACAGGTTGTGAAGCTATTTCGGATATAGCAGTTATTTCTGAAAGTTTTGTGGCTGAATCTGTATCAGCACACGTATCAAATAATTTAGATTCAGGAACAATTACAGTAGTTGTGCAAGGAACAGGAAATTATTTATACCAACTCGATAATGGAAATTTTCAAGAAGAGAATGTATTCACAAATGTGTTACCAGGAAATCATACTGTAACAATTAAAGATTTAGAAGGATGTACATACGAAGTACTTGAAGTTAAAGTTATATCATTCCCTAATTTCTTTACTCCTAACGGAGATGGTATCAATGATACATGGAACATTTGGTCGCTATCAGATCAACAAGATGCTGAGATTTTTATAATGGACCGATATGGAAAATTATTAAGACAAATTTCTCCAGCTGGATCAGGATGGGATGGAACATACAATGGAACAGAAGTACCATCAACCGATTATTGGTTTGTTGTAAAATATCGAGACGGTATACAACAAGAATTTAAAGAATTTAAATCACACTTTTCGTTAAAACGTTAAAAAAAAGAGGCTTTTGAGAGCCTCTTTTTTTATTACAAATATGTATAACTTGTTAATATTTATATATTTACACTGTTTGTTTGAATGGTTTACT
>CAVBJB010000080.1:0-7401 GCA_963595625.1 Lachnospiraceae bacterium
GGAATGCAGGAGGACAAAATTCAATTTCTGCCTTAGCAAAAGGTCAGTTTCAAAGACGATTTATTAAAGGTAGATTTTTATGGAATAACGAGCTAATTGCTCGATACGGTTTCAATAAACAAGTAGACAGAGAATACAGAAAAACAGATGATGTGATTCAGATAAATTCTACCGCAGGTTATAAAACCGATTCTATTTCCAATTGGTATTATACAGCTAAATTTAATTTTAATACTCAATTTACTAGCGGTTATAATTACCCAAATACGGATATTGCTATTTCAAAACCTTTTGCTCCTGCTTATGTATTTTTAGGTATTGGTACAGAATATGTAGATAAGCCTCGAAATATTACTGCCTATTTCTCTCCATTAACAATGAAGACTACTTTAGTTATGGACCAAAGACTAGCAGACAGTGGCGCTTTTGGGGTTCAACAAGCAACTTATGATGATTTAGGAAATTTGTTAAGACACGGAAGAAAAGACAAAACCGAACTTGGTGCTTTAATTACAGCAACGTATAAAGCACAAGTATGGGAAAATATAGATTTAGATGCACGTACCACTTTTTATTCTGATTACTTAAATAAATTTGGAAACATAGATGTTGACTTACAACTTAATCTTTCCATGAAAGTAAACAAATATGTTAGGGCTAGTATAATCTCACATTTAATATATGATGATGACATTAAAGCTGTAAAAGAAATAGAAGGCGAAAACGTAAAAGTAGGTCCACGAATACAGTTAAAACAAATATTAGGTGTAGGTGTAGCTTATACCTTTTAAAAAAAAAAATCTTGCTCTGTTTAGAGCAAGATTTTTTTTATTGTTTTATGAACTTAACTGATTGATTTAGATTTTTACCCTCAAGTTTAATTATATAGACACCCGTTGCAAGATTATATGTTTTGATACGAGTAATTTGTTCAAAATTTTCAAAATAATTAGTAGCTACTAAACGCCCATGGATATCAAATATATTTGCATGAATAGGATTTGTGTACTGAGGTATCGAAACGTACAATTCATTTTTAGTAGGATTCGGGAAGATGAAAACTTTAGGATTACTTACATTAAAAGCATTAGGCTGTAAACAACTCTCTGGTTTTGTAAAATCTTCAACCTGATCTTTAATATCCTCCGCTGTTTCATTTAAACCCGCTTTAGCGTATAAACCTAAACCTCGTTTAGCAAAAACTTCCCAAAGTAAACAAGCATTTTCTCCACCGTATAATAACCTATCCGCTTCAAAAATAGCATTTCTACCCGTTACAAAACTTGGATTACAAGGCTGTAACTTTAATGCATTTATAACCAATTGTAACGCTTTTACATTACCCGCATTTGGATTTCGAAGATTTTCATCGATTCCATAAGCATCCATTAAAGCCCAAGCCATATCCCAAAGCATACTTGCCCAAACGGTTCCAACCTTATGAAAATTTACTCTAGTAATGCCGTTAGATTCGTAATAAAACTCATTTGTAGCACCATAGGTTAAAGGATTTACAGACAAATTTGTAGAATATGGATATTCTCTAATAGTTGCCGATGCGTCATTGGCTCCTAAAGCAAAACTACCTATTCCTTTAGGCATTTCCCCCGAATCAGAATCTTTAACTTGTACCATTAAAGCTAAAAAATCAGACCAACCTTCACCCATTTGTTCAGCGCTTTGTAAACAAGTGGCTGATTGCTTACCACCTGTAAGCCTAACAGATAATCCATGACCTATTTCGTGTACAATAATGGTAGAATCAAAACTACCATCGTAGCGAGCCGTATTTTCATCTTTTGCTAATTCTACAAAAACACTTTGATTATTCTGTAACTTATCTAGCATTAAACTTCCTGTCTCAAAAGAAATAAATAAAGCGGGAATTGTAATTCTATCATCCTCGCCAGACATATTTACTAAACCACCTTCAGGATCGTTATTCATAATTATAACAGCTACAGCACCAGCATTTTGTGCCGCTAAAACTTTATCTGTAAAACCGCAGTTTCCACGTTTTATCAAAGCTATTTTGCCCTGTAACTCCGTTGCATTTGTAATTACATCACAAGCTTCGTTATTGGTAGATTGAGCTAAAACAACCGCTTGATTTAATACATTAGGACGTGTGGGTAAAGCAACAAATCCAGGTTCAAAAACACTTTCATTAGCTGTGTAATATCCTGCAATGTCTAAAGGATCTGTAATTCGCAAAGGTTGTAAACCACTATTACGCCACATGTACATTTGCATACGCGGACTTGCACCGTCTCTAGGAACAGAAATATTTGCATTGTTTAATCCTGATCCGTCCTGAGCTTCGGCTAAAAGAGGATCTGCACCTGCATATTTTGAATCTTTATTTTTACCGAATTGATTGTACTGAAAGTTTCCACTATTCTCATCAAAACCAAATCGATACAATAAATCGTGAACTGAATTACTTACATAAAATAAATTAGTTACCGAGGCCTGAGTGTAAGTAGTAAAATCTTGTTCTGGTGAAGTATAAGGGAAAGAAAAATTTAAAGTAGATCCACCCTCAGCAAAAGTTCCTTCTTCATTTAAAGCATTTATATCCTCATAAGCGTAAACGTTGTTCCCTTTTGTTGTTGTAAATTCAATTCCGGAATCAGTATTTATGTTATGCCATCCGTAAGGTGATGTATTAGGATCACTAGGATTTACAATTAATTCGCGTTGGTTGGCGCTGTTCCATTGTTTTTTATAATCATAAACTAAGTATTGAGCGTTTGGAGCGGCGCTAACATTCTTCTCCCAAAAAAAATCTTTTTTAAATAAAGTAGGGTTGTTTTGATGATGTTCTTTATGACCACAAGTAAGTGTTAGCGGTTGATCTTTAATAATTTTAGAAGAAGAATCCTCTACATAAACCACGCTTAGTTCTTTAAACTCTGCATCAAAAAGTTCAACTTTCCAAGCTAATTTATAACTAGAAGGTGTTGATTTAATATATACTAAATCCATATAAAGCGGTTGCAAAGGATTTTTTTGCAGAATGATTTTGTAAGAAGAATCACCCATATCTTCTATTTTATAATTTGCTGACGCAGAAAAACCCTTGTGTACCAAAACCTGATTCAGGATTTGACTTGGTTGATTTTTTACGTTTACCGTTTCTATTTTTTTTGAGAGATTATCGATCAAGGATTCTGAACTGCTTACCACATTATTTTTAGTAACTGTAACCGTAGCCAAGGCGTTGTCTATTTTAATGTTTTTAAAATGTTGTTGTGCATAAAAAACGGTAAAATTTGGGTCAGACAATTGTGTAGAGGATACAATTTTAAGATTTGTAATATCTGTAGCTAAAAGATTTAAACTTTTGGCTTTTTTAATATAATACTCTTTTATTAATTGCTCTGGATTTTGTGCCACAAGCAAAAATGAAAACATTAGTAAGAATAAAGTAAAAATTCTCCTCATAAAACGTTGGATATAGTTGGTTGGATTTTAAGTAAATTTATATAAAAAAATTTATATAAATAAAAAAACCAGAAGTATCTAAACTTCTGGTTTTAAGTAGTTATCCTTTTAAAGTTTTATACATTTGTAGGGCTTTACCGTCTGATAACATCGATACAAAATGTGCTATATTTAATAATCTTTCGTAAACCGACCCTTTCTCAGAACTGTATTTTTGAGGTAAAAGTTGCAGAATCATATGATCAAAAGCAGTTTCGTTGCCGTTAAACTTGTTGTTGAAGGCGGTACAAAACTTGTCCAACAAAAAGTTGATAACTTGGTACCCAATAATTTCTTTTTCTATAACCTCCGGAGATTTATAAACTTTTTTAATACAGATATCTAAAATGTTTTTAATTTGAGTTTTATAGACACTTAAATCCATTAAAGCGGTTGTAAAAGTCCCGTTTAAAATGGCTTCTTCATTTTCTAAGAAAATTCGAACAGCGTCTTGTATCAACGAGTTTATGGCAATGGCACGTAAATAGGATATTTTATCCTCTACATGCATTAACTTGTCGTATTTATTTTGATCTATAGATTTTACTAGAGGTTTTAAATAGTCTTCAATTTTATCGGCATCAATCCAATTTAAATTAATTCCGTCCTCAAAATCGATAATGGTATAACAAATATCATCGGCAGCTTCTACCAAAAAAGTTAGCGGATGCCTTTTATACCTAATCTGGTCTGGGTTATCCGCATTAGAAATAAGACCTAATTCTTCTGCTATTTCTTTAAACGTATTTTTATCGGTCTGAAAAAAACCATACTTTTTGTCGTGAATCTCTTTTGTAGGCTTTTTAGGCAAACTCTCTTTAGGATATTTCATAAAGGCTCCTAAAGTAGCGTAAGATAGGCGTAGTGCTCCCTCAATACCCGGTCTCGAACTGGTAAGGACTGAAAAGCCATTGGCATTTCCTTCAAAATCAATTAAATCTTGCCATTCTTTTTCAGTCATTAAATCTTTGTACTGAGCGCCTTTTCCTATTTTAAAATATTCGCCAATGGCTTTTTCTCCAGAATGTCCAAATGGAGGATTCCCTATGTCATGCGCTAAGGATGCAGCAGCCACAATGGTTCCAAAATCGTTAAAATTATGTCCATATTGGGTTACTAAATACGGATATTTTTCAAGAATTTTTTTTCCGACAATTCTCCCTAAAGATCTCCCTACAACGGATACTTCCAAACTATGGGTTAAACGTGTGTGTACAAAATCTGTTTTAGAAAGAGGTATAACTTGGGTTTTGTCTTGCAGACTCCTGAAAGCTGAAGAAAAAATAATACGATCGTAGTCCGAGTCATAACCAATTCTAATATCGTCTTGATCCTTACGGATTCTTTTTTGTGTGTCGCCTTGTCTATTTAAAGACAATAAATTTTCCCACTTCATCATAGGCTAAAAAATTAAACCACGAAATATGGCGTAAGCAATTAAAAATACAACGGCTGTTGCCAAAACTATTAATCCAGATTTTACAGTTTTGGTTCCTTTTTGCGAATCATTCTCTTTTAAAAAGAAAAATTTTAAGCCAATATTTAAAACCATTACAATAACCAAAATCATTAAACCTGTTTGTTGCGTTTCTGGGTTTGTAATTGCGTATTTAATGTATAAGTACACTAGTATTAAAGCTAGAAATAAATACTTATTTAAAAATTCTAATATCTTTCTCATGTTATTTGTTTTTTAATTTTTCCTGAATAATGTTGTGTTTTACATTCTGGAAAACCAATTGTTGCGCTTCAGCAAAGGATATATTATAGACCCTTTGCATCGCTGTATATTGTTTAGGGTAATTACTTAAAAGTTGGTCGTAGTACTGATTCAACAATTCTTGATTTGGAAGTTTGAATTCTAACTCCATCTCAAATCTACGTCTTAAAGCCGTATCAATCATGTGTATTTGATTGGTAGCTCCAATTAAAATTGATTTTTGGGGAAAATAATCCATTAGCTGAAGGATTGCATTTACCACACGTTTCATTTCACTATTATCATTAGCGTCATGATCACGGATTTGACCAATAGAATCGAACTCGTCTAGAAACAAAACAGAGGCTTCATACTGAACTTCTTTAAAAAGTGCTTCTATGTTTTTTGCAGTTTCTCCTAATTTACTTGAAATAATAGAAGCCAAATTTATAACTACCAATTTCATATTAAAATGTGTAGCAATAGCCTTTGCTGTATAGGTTTTACCACAACCCGTTGCCCCATGCAGAAGCAATTTGTTAACAATGGGAAGTTTATATTTTAATAAATCTTCTTTAAACTGATATTCCAATAAAAATTGATTGATTTGGTCCTGTAGATGCTGGTCATAAACCACCTCATTAATATCAACCTTAGAGCGTTCTAAAAAATAAGTATTCATTTAACTAATGATATAAAAAAACAGTACCTAAAAGTACTGTTTAATTTTTTTATTTTTTTAATTCTTGAGCTACAACTTCTAATTCATCGTACCATTCTTGTCCAAAGCGTCTAACTAAAGCTTGTTTTAAAAATTTATAAACAGGAACTGCAAGCTCATGACCTAATGTACAAGCATCATTACAAATGTGCCAACGATTATAATTTACTGCAGAAAAAGTTGAATAATCTTTAATACGAATAGGATATAAGTGGCACGAAATTGGTTTTTTCCAATCTATTAATCCTTGATTATAGGCTTGCTCTATACCACAAAGAGCTGTTTCTCCATCAAAAATTACATAAGCACAATCAGCATCGTTAATAAGTGGTGTTTCAAAATCACCATCTGTACCCACAACCCAAGTCCCTTTGTTTTCGATAACCTCAATACCCTCTGGACGCAAAAATGGTTTCACAATAGGGTAGATTTCTTCTAATATTTTATTTTCTTCCTCTTTTAAAGGGGCACCAGCATCTCCTGCAACACAACAAGCTCCTTTACAAGCAGATAAATTGCAAACAAATTCTTTCTCTAAAATATCTTCCGAAACTATTGTATTACCTAACTGAAACATAATTATATAACCTAAAATTTAAGGGTGCAAATATACAAATTTTAATGCAGTATATAAAACCTATTTTTTAGCTAAAATTCTAATTTAAAATTAAAGATTAAACAAAATTTTACTCTAATTTTGCAATTTATTTAAATAATCTAAACTTAAAAGTTATGGAATTTAGTTTAAAAGAAATAATGACTGCTACCATGATTTTATTTGCAGTAATCGATATTATTGGTAGCGTGCCTATTATTGTAGATTTGAGAAATAAAGTAGGTCATATTGAGTCTGAAAAAGCGAGTATTGTTGCGGCTATAATAATGATTTCTTTTTTATTTTTAGGAGAAGAGATTTTAAAGTTAATTGGGATAGATGTTAAGTCCTTTGCAGTAGCAGGAGCATTTGTCTTATTTTTTTTAGCTTTAGAAATGATTCTTGGGATACAATTATACAAGGACGAAGAAGCTAATACGGCCTCAATAGTTCCCTTAGCCTTTCCTTTAATTGCGGGTGCAGGTTCTATGACTACCATATTATCCTTAAAAGCTGAATTTCATACCATTAACATTATTTGTGCCATATTATTAAATATTGTTATAGTTTATTTTGTTTTAAAAATTTCTCCCTATATCGAAAAAACTTTAGGTAAAAATGGTTTAGGTGTTATTAGAAAAGTATTTGGAGTAATCTTATTAGCGATTGCTGTAAAACTGTTTGCTGCCAACGTTAAAGGACTTTTTATTTAGAAAAAATATGACATATGATGTTTTAATAATTGGAGGAAGCGTAGCAGGGGTATCTTGCGCAATGCTTTTAGGTTCGGCCTCAAAAAAACCATTTGTAGCTGATAAAAAAATCGCTATTATAGCCCATCAAAAAGCATCTGCTTTACAAGATGGTATATACAATAATGCTTACGGAATACCCGTAGGT
>CAVBJB010000081.1:0-7336 GCA_963595625.1 Lachnospiraceae bacterium
ATACATAGATAATCCAATAATACCTCCAAAAGAAAGTATTATTGGACTAGCATTTGCAATAAAATCTGCAATTTTATAAATTTCTAGCATTTATTAGATTAAGCTGGTTGTAAAGCGTCTTCTAAAGCTTTTGGTTTTGGTTTTGTATCTTTTGGTTTTGGATCACCAGGTTGTGGAGGCCAACCACCATAAGGAGGTGAACATCTTGTTACATCAAATAAACCATTAACGTTTGATGTAATAAGGTCTAGTTCTAAATTACCGTTTTCGTCTGTAATTAATCCTAAATAACCTTTGTTAGAATCGTTATTTAAAATATCCTCAGCAGGAATCATAAATAATCTCGCTAGATTGTCACTTTCATAAAAAGCATCAATCCAATCATTTTTCTTGTTTAACCAAGTGTCAATTACAGACATGGCATGTAAACTAGAAACTGAAAAATCTGTTACAGGTTGGTAAGTAGGAACCGTGAAAGTTGATGTACTAGAAAAAGTTGAAACATAAACTTCATTACCTGTAATGATATCAGATAAACCATCATTACTTTCTTTCATTAAAACACCAATAAGTGTGTTACCTGTAAGACCAAAGTAAAGTTTAAATTCTTTTTCGTCTTGAAAATCTGTAAAATTTACTTCTGGAAATTCAATTGAATTTGCGTTTGCAAAAACGGCTTTAATTAAGTCTTTGTTTTTTGTCTGTAGTAAATTATTGTAATTTACCAGAGCATTAAAAATTTCTGTTGGTTTCATTATTATTTTAAGGTTTGATAATTGTAAATATATAACAAAATTTTAACATTTTTAGACTTTTAAAGTAATTTTTTTTGTAGTTACATATGGTTTATTTTGATTTTTGAACTGGTAATACGATCTAACTTCTTAATTTATTAACAATTACATTTAATTTTTTGATTAAATTTTGTTTAACTTATATGCAAAAAAAAACTGAGCACAAGTCTCAGTTTTATTTTTAATCTTCGGATTTTTGTCCCATCATCATTAAATAAGCTTTCAAAAAGTTGTCAATCTCACCGTTCATTACAGCATCAACATCACTGGTTTCATAACTAGTTCGTACATCTTTAACAAGCTTGTAGGGATGCATGACGTAATTACGTATTTGAGATCCCCATTCAATCTTCATTTTATTAGCTTCAATTTCGTCTCGTTTTGCTTGACGTTTTTTTAACTCAATCTCATAAAGTTGCGATTTAAGTAATTGCATCGCTTTGGTTTTATTATCTAACTGCGAACGTGTTTCAGAGTTTTCAATAATAATACCGGTTGGATGGTGGCGTAACCTAACTGCAGTTTCAACTTTGTTTACGTTTTGCCCCCCAGCTCCTGAGGATCTCATAGTTTCCCAAGATATATCTGATGGAGAAATTTCAATCTCAATTGTATCATCTGCTAGTGGATAAACGTAAACAGATGCAAAAGAGGTGTGTCTTTTAGCATTACTATCAAAAGGTGAAATACGAACCAATCGATGTACTCCATTTTCTCCTTTTAAATAACCAAAAGCATATTCTCCCTCAAACTCTAAAGTTACAGTTTTAACACCCGCGACTTCGCCCTCTTGATAATTAAGTTCTTTAATTTTATAACCTTGCTTTTCTCCCCACATGATGTACATACGCATAAGCATTGCAGCCCAGTCACAAGACTCTGTACCACCGGCACCTGCTGTAATTTGCAATACGGCACTCATGCTATCACCTTCGTCAGAAAGCATATTTCTAAATTCTAGATTTTCGATTAAATCAATAGTTTCTGTATATTGATTTTGAAGATCCTCTTCACTCGCTTCTCCTTCTTTAAAAAATTCCATTAAAATTAAGAGTTCTTCATTTAAAGCATTTGCTTTTTCAAACTCCTCAACCCATTTTTTCTTAGATCTAAGATTTTTTACAATAATCTCAGCTTGTTTAGGGTTGTTCCAAAAATCTGGAGCAAAAGTCTTTTCCTCCTCGTTTGTTATCTCGATAAGTTTTCTATCGATGTCAAAGATACCTCCTTAACGCACCAAGGCGCTCAATAATGTTCTTTAACTGCTCTGTATTTACCATAATTAATGTAATTTTACTTCTTACAAATTTAGAGAATACTTTTTAATAAAATGGAAATTAATTTAACTAGTGATACTGTAACAAAACCAAGTGCGGAAATGTTACAGGCCATGATGCAGGCAACGGTTGGAGATGATGTTTTTGGACAGGATCCAACGGTTAAGAATTTAGAAAGTACGGTAGCTAATTTGTTTGGTAAAGAGGCTGCTTTATTTTTTCCGAGCGGAACCATGGCTAATCAAGCGGCTATAAAATTACATACGCAACCAGGAGATCAATTAATTTGTGATCATTACTCCCATGTTTATTTGTTTGAATCTGGAGGCGTTGCTTTTCATAGTGGGGTAACTTGTGCAACCATTATTGGAAATAGAGGAATGATTACTGCGGATCAAGTTTTAGAAAAAATTACAGATCCTAAAGCTTTTTATGAACCTAAAACATCGTTAGTTTGTATAGAAAATACGACAAATAAAGGGGGAGGAGCTTGTTATGATTTAGATGAACTTTACAAGATTAAGCAAGTTTGTATAGCGAATGGATTAAAGTTGCATTTAGATGGTGCTCGTTTATGGAATGCATTAGTGGCTAAAAAACAGCACCCTAAAATGTTTGGAGAAATCTTTGATACCATCTCAGTATGTTTCTCTAAAGGTTTAGGAGCGCCTGTAGGTTCTATGTTAATTGGTGATGCAGATACTATTGAGAGAGCTATACGTGTGCGTAAACTTATGGGAGGCGGAATGAGACAAGTTGGGTATTTAGCCGCTGCGGCTCATTATGCTATAAGTAATAATGTTTCTAGATTAGAGCAAGATCATTTTAGAGCCAAAGAATTAGCGTATTATTTATCTGTTTTAAGTTGGGTTGATAGAGTAGAACCTGTTGAGACTAACATTGTTATATTTAGCGTTAAATCACACCTAGATTATAATTTTATAGTTAATACATTTAAAGAATACGGTTTGTATATTAGTGTATTAGGCAAAAATAAACTCCGTATGGTTACCCATTTAGATTATACTCAGGAAATGCATATTAGAGTTTTAGAATTGTTACAACAAATATCTTTTCAATAAATAAAAAAAGTCCGAAACTATTTAGTTTCGGACTTTTTTATGAATTATTACATTCCCATCATTTCTTCACCCATTTCATCACCTCTTTTAATACGATCTCTTTCGTTTTTAGATTTATTAAAACGGTACGTAAATGTTAAATTAATTTGTCTTTCTCTCCATTGCATTTCACTAGTTGAAATTACTGTTGGAAGGTTAGTTTCCATTCGTCTAACTCTAGAGTTAAATAAATCTTGTACGTTTAAGGAAACGGTACCTTTATCTTTTAATACATCTTTAGAGAATGCTAAGTTAACACCTGTTTCTGATTTTACTTTTCCTTGTGCTCTTTTTTCTGGCGAGCGATAAGAAATGTTAGTTTGCCACTCAATCTTTCCAGGTAAAGTTAACTTAGAAGTTAATCTTGCATTAGCAGCAAAAGTTTCATTATCAAAATTTTGTGTGATGGTTTGATTTTGGAAATTTACATATGTATAATCTCCTTCAGCTTGGCTTCTGTACACATTTACATTTGCGTTTAATTTCCAAATTTTAAATGGATTGTATCCCAAATTAAGTTCTGCACCGTATCTGTATTCTGTAGCTAAATTAATAGGAGAACTTAAAATTACTGGAATTCCATCAACAAAGCTTCCTGATTCTTGTGATACAAATTGGTATGCATCTTCTGTATGATTAAAATAAGCGGATGCATTAAAGGTTATTTTATTTCCAAATTTGGTCATGTAACCAAAATCGATTGCATTTGTTTTAGAAGGATCTAAATCTGGATTTCCTCTAAATAAATTAATGTTAGACGAATAGTTAGAGAATGGATTTAACATTCTACCTCTTGGTCTATTGATACGTCGACTATAACTGATGCTAATGTTAGATTTTTCTGAAAGTTCATACGCTAAAAATGCACTTGGAAAAAAGTCGTTGTATTTTTTAGTGTTGAAATCCTGCGTAGTAAGCTCGTTCACGTTAATTTTAGAATCCTCCCAACGTAAACCTAATAAGTAAGAGAATTTATTAATTTTAGATCCAAACTGTGAGTAAAAGGCATGAATTTTTTCTTGATATTGAAAGATGTTATTATATAATTGGTTTGGAACCCAAATCCCATTTTCTAAAGCATCAACTCCAAAATCAGTTGTTAAATCAGTATAACTTCCTCTATAACCTGCTTCAAACTGAGACTTTTCTCCAATTGGTAAAACATAGTCTACAGAACCAATCATACGATCTTGATTTTCGTAATTTTTAGTTCTTTCTAATAACTGTTTATTTATTGTACCAATAGTTACGTCGTTTACTTGAGAATCTTTTTTATCTGTAGATGTTGAAACATTTCCGTCAATAATTAATTTATGACCGTCTTTTTCAAAATTCTTTTCAATTCGTGTAGAGTACTCAAAGTTTTTATTAGCATCATCCTCGTTTGAGAAACGATTTCTATTATAATTAGTTGATTGGTCTAAGTTGTAGTTACGGTAATTAACATCAAAAGTGTTTACACCATTTTGGTTTCTAAATCCAACGGTATTTGTCCAAGTAATAGATTTAGTTAAGTATAAATCTAGCCCAAAATCTATATTATGACCTTTTCTTTCTCTTTCATTATCTCTTCTCTCGTCCATATAATAGGCAAAATTTCCGTTATTGTCTAAATATGTTCCGTCGGATTTTGAGTTTCCTGGAGAAGTACTATCATTGAAACCAATGTTTGTAAAGAAGTTGTATTTTTCTCCTTTAAAGTTTACATTCCCGTTTAATCGATAATTTTCTGGAGTACCTGCAGTAACAGACACTGATCCGTTAACTCCTTGTCCTTTCCCTTTTTTAAGAACAATATTTACAATACCTGCTCCACCTTCAGCTTCATAACGTGCCGATGGGTTGGTAATCACTTCAACCTTTCCAACAGCGTCTGCGGGTAAAGTTTTTAAGATGTCAGCAATGTTACCAGATATTCCTGAAGGTTTTCCGTCAATTAAAATTTTTACATTCTCATTACCTCTTAAAGATACGTTACCGTCTTGGTCAACGGCTAAAGAGGGTACATTATCTAATACATCACTAGCAGTACCTCCTTTAATGGTTTTATCATCGGCAACGTTGTAAACTTTTTTGTCTAGTTTTATTTCCACTAAAGGTTTTTCAACTGTTACAATTACTTCGTCTAGGACTTGATTATCTTCAGCAATAACAATACTACCAATGTTTGTACTTGCAGTAATAACACGATCTGAAAGTGTAACAGGCTTAAAGCCTAAAAATTCTATTTTAATGTCATAGGTTCCAGGAAATACGTCTAAAGAAAATTCTCCTTTTTCGTCTGACATTGTACCGTCGTTAGCATTTGCGTTTGATTTGTTTACAACAATAACACTAGCAAAATCAAGCGGTTGGTTTGTAGATTTTTCAATAATTTTACCTTTAATATTGACCTTTTGAGCGAAGGTAAAACCTGTAGCAACAAAAAATACAGCTAAAGTTAAAAATGTTTTTAATAAGTTTCTCATTACAAAAATTAGATTGTTTGGTATTTATAGTTTAGACAAACCTTTAGTGGGAAGGTTTAATTTGGTTTTATTAAAATTATGTTAATTATAGAATTTCTTTAATCTTTTCTGTTGGTCTTGCAACCACAGCTTTATCATCATTAATAACGATAGGTCTTTCTATTAATTTTGGATTTTCTACCATTGCATTAATAATTTCGATATCTGTTAGATTTTTGTCTTTATAATTTTCAATCCATATTTTTTCTTTTGTTCTAACTAATTCAATAGGTTTGTAATTAAGTTTTTTTAAAACATTTTTTAATTCATCAAATGTTATACCCTCATCAATATATTTAACAACTTGGTAGGGCATTTTTATTTCTTCTAAAAAACATACCCCTTCTCTAGATTTTGAGCATTTTGGATTATGGTATACTGTAATCATTGTATTAATATTTAATTACAAAAATAATTATAATGTAACAAAGGGACTACTTTTGGTACTAATTATAAAAATTTGAATATGTATATAGAACAATTAAAAAATACTAAGGTTAATAATGTACTTTACACAATAGGCATTTTAGGAATATTATCTTTTTTTGGATTAAATATTTTAGCTACTTTTTTAGGAGATGTAGATACAAATGAAATGTTGAAACAAAGTATTGAAGTATTTGGTAAAAACATTACTTTTTTAAATCTAATAGTTCCCTTTGCGTTTTTACTTTTAGGTTTATTGCTATGGATTAAATTTGTACTTAAACAGCCTTTAGTAAGTTTAACAACGTCTAGATCCAAAATTGATTGGAAGCGTTTTTGGTTTATGTTTATACTTTGGGGAGGCTTTTTAACTATCGTTACTGTGATTAGTTATTTGTTGTATCCTGAGGATTTTATATTCCAGTTTGATATAAATAAATTTTTACCTTTTTTATTCATAGCATTGATTTTTATTCCTTTACAAACGAGTTTCGAAGAATATTTTTTTAGAGGTAATTTTTTTCAATTTCTTGGCTATAAAACCAATAGTCGCCTTATACCTTTAGTAGTTACTTCTGTAATTTTTGGTCTTATGCATTTATCTAATCCTGAGGTTGGAGCTATGGGGCTAATTTTAATGATTTTTTATATTGGAACTGGTTTTTTGTTAGGTATTTTTGTACTTATGGATGAGGGTTTGGAATTATCTTTAGGTTTCCATGCAGCTAATAATTTAATAGGTGCTTTGTTGGTTACATCTACAACATCTGTATTTCAAACGGATTCTATTTTAGTAGACATTTCATCACAAACGAATATTGCTCCACTATTAGCACAAGTATTTATTGTATATCCGATATTACTTTTAATATGTGCAAAAAAATACAATTGGTCTAATTGGAAATCAAATATATTCGGTAAACTTTAATAAAGTAGTTATGACAAATCATTATATAAATTATATTCACCCTGATTTTTGTTTAAATGGACAAAAGTTTACTATTGATGAGTTACTTAATTACGCCCAAATTTTAGTGACTTTAAAAAAAGATCATGAAAAGTTTTTGGGAGAATTAATTTTAGAATGGTTTAACGATTTAGAATTTATCTACCTTACAACTTCAGGTACAACAGGAACTCCTAAAAAAATCAAGTTACAAAAGCAGGCTATGATAGAGTCTGCTTTTGCAACAAATAGTTATTTTAAAATT
>CAVBJB010000082.1:0-6060 GCA_963595625.1 Lachnospiraceae bacterium
GCGGAGCGCGTTAGGGATTGAGCCATTGTTGGAGCTCTTTAAAGTAATGAAATGGAGTTAAAAGCGACTGGCGAAAGCCCGACCCGCCCATTAAAAGGCGGGTAACGCCCATAAAAAAAGCGACCCTAAGGCCGCTTGTGTTATTTAACTTCGTGCATTAATTTTCTGATTAACGGTGAAATAGCGATTAAGATAATTCCGGCCACAAGTGCGTAAATTCCTAATTGCATGTACCCGTCCGTATACGCCATTAGTTTAGCTGTAAGTGTTGCGTTTGGATCTGGATCGCTCATTCCTGCTCCTAAGATTCCGGCTAAGTATTGTCCGTAAGCACTTGCCAGGAACCATAATCCCATCATCATTCCGGCTAGGTTTTTAGGTGATAATTTAGTTACCATTGAAAGCCCGATTGGAGAAATACACAACTCTGATAAGGTAACTACTAGGTATGCAAGGGTAAACATTTCTAGCGATGTAATACCAGCGCTGTTTGCAAAAAAGCGTAACCCATAAAACATATAATACGCTATAGCTAAAACAATAAAGGCCAAACCGAATTTAATTACGGTGTTGGGTTCTATTTTACGTTTAGCCATCCAAAACCATACTAATCCTAATAAGGGTGCAAAGGCAATTACAAACAAGGCGTTGGCACTGTTGTTTACCACGTTAGCATCTAAAGGAATTCCAAAAAATGACGATTGTATATTTGTACTAGCAAATAGCGCTAATGACCCTCCAGATTGCTCAAAAATGGCAAAGAAAAGTATTGAAAAGCTAATTAAAATAAAGGCAGCTAAGAATTTTTGTTTACCCGCTTTGTCTTTGATTTTAAATAGTTGATAGATGAAATATAATAACGCTATTGGCCCTATGGTAAACATAAAAGCATCTGTATAGCTTGTGTTTAATAGTAATATATAGATAAATGGGATGGAAAGTAATGCTCCTGCATAAACAGCAACTTCTAATCCTATTCTTTTATTTTTAGGTAAATTTACTAATGGGGATTTACCAATAGGTCCTAGCTCTTTTTTTATGTAAAGGAATAATAAAACCCCAATAACCATAACCGTTGCTGCTGATAGGAAGGCTAAATTCCACCCGTACATTTTACCTAAACTTACACAAACAATACCACCTAAAAGTGCACCGATATTTATACCTGAGTAAAATAAAGAAAACCCTGTATCTCGACGTGGATCGCCATCGGCATAAAGTTCACCAACCATTGAGGAAACATTGGGTTTAAAAAATCCGGTACCAATAATAGTTAAGGCAATACCGTAATAGAAAAACTGATGCGGATCAATTCCAATTAATAGATTTCCTAGAATCATGATGATTCCACCAAATATTAAAGATTTTTGAAAACCTAAAACTTTATCTGCAAAAATACCTCCTACAAAAGTAAAGGCGTAAACAAAAGCTTGTATGGCACCGTATTTAAGATTAGATTGTGCATCTGTAAGTTTAAGCTGGTCTACCATAAAAAGGGCAAGAACCCCACGCATCCCGTAAAAGCAAAAACGCTCCCACATTTCGACCATAAACAAATGCCAAAGTTGGATGGGATACTTCCCTTCAAAACTCTGAATTTGTTGTAATGAATTATAACTTTTCATATAAAAATGATACTAATAAATAAGTACCGCAAATTACTAAAATTAATGGCTAAATTTTTTAGGAATACAAAAAAACTCCTTAGTACATTTTGCTAAGGAGTTTGAAGTTATAGTTAGATTATAAATTATCTTTTATAAAGTTTGTCATTTTAGTGTAAAGATGTAAACGTGTATTACCACCATAAATTCCGTGGTTTTTGTCTGGGTACATCATCCACTCAAATTGCTTGTTGGCTTGTACTAATGCCTCAACCATTTCGTAAGAGTTTTGTACGTGTACGTTATCGTCTGCCGTACCGTGTACTAAAAGGAATTTACCTTTTAATTTATTTACGTGGTTAATTGGTGAGTTGTTGTCGTAGCCCGATGCATTTTCTTGCGGAGTACGCATGTAACGCTCTGTATAAACGGTATCGTAATATCTCCAAGAAGTTACGGGAGCAACAGCAATGGCCATTTTAAAGGTATCGTTACCTTGGAATAAACAGTTAGAGGACATGAAACCTCCAAAAGACCATCCAAAAATACCGATTCTAGATCCATCTACATATTTGTATTTAGCAAATTCCTGAGCCGCTTCTATTTGATCTTGCACCTCATATTTACCTAATTCTAAATAAGTAACTTTTTTAAAGTCTGCTCCTTTATAACCTGTACCTCTACCGTCTACACAAGCCACAATATAGCCTTGCTGAGAAAGCATCATAAACCAATAATCGTCTGTTCCGTGCCAAGCATTATCTACTTGTTGTGAACCAGGACCTGAGTATTGATACATAAATACAGGGTATTTTTTGTTTGGATCAAAATCCTTTGGTTTAATCATCCAAGCATTTAAGGTTTGACCAGACTTGGTTTTAACTTCAAAAAATTCTTTACTTGGTAAGTTGTATCCTT
Source organism: Lachnospiraceae bacterium (assembly GCA_963595625.1). Lineage (GTDB taxonomy): Bacteria > Bacteroidota > Bacteroidia > Flavobacteriales > Flavobacteriaceae > Flavobacterium. Next base: position 2,523 of record CAVBJB010000082.1, read on the forward strand.
TTAATTTATTTTCTAGAGTCGAATTTTCTACTAAAACTTTAATCGATTTTGCGGTTTTGCTATCTACCATCTCATACGTTGGAGCATGTGTTGCAGATGAGTATGAATTAATGAAATATGCAAAATCAGGACTAAAAGTCGCACTGTTAGTTCCGATTTTAGAACTTAAACGCTTTTTATTTTTACCGGTAATATCGATACTGTAAACATCACGATTTATAGATCCATTTTCGACTGATTGGTAATAAACAGTTTTGTTTGAAGGATTAAATCCATAGTATTTAGTTACTTCCCAATTACCAGTAGTAATTTGATTTTTTAATTTTCCTGTTGGTGCATAGTGATAAATGTGGTTAAAACCGCTTTTCTCGCTTGTCCAAATAAAACTATTATCGTCTAGGAAAGTTAAATCATCAGTAACCTCAACGTAGGCTTTATCTTTTTCATTTAAAATCACTTTAGCTTTAGCAGTGTTAGCGTCTACAAATAGTAAATCTAAATTGTTTTGGTGACGGTTTAATACTTGCGCCGATAATTGATTTTTATCGTTAGTCCATTTTAAACGTGCAATATAAAAGTCGGAATAGTTTGAAAGATCAACTTTTTTAGTTGCTTTATTTTTTAAACTATAGATGTGTAAAGAAACTACGGAGTTTTTTTCTCCCGCTTTAGGGTATTTAAAATTCATTTGTGTTGGATACAAGTTGTTCTCGAACATATCCATAGAGAATTTAGGAACTTCTTTTTCGTCGAATTTTATGTATGCTAAATGAGCATCGTCCGCACTCCAATCAAACGCTCTAACAAAAGCAAATTCTTCCTCATAAACCCAATCAGTGATTCCGTTTATAATTTCATTGTACTTCCCGTCGTTAGTAACTTGTGTGTGAGTGGCAGTTGGAATATCATAAACATATAAATTGTTTTTGTGTGCATATGCTATTTGTTTACCCGAGTTAGAAAATGTAGGTTCTTGTATTGGGTAATCGGCTACTTTAACAACCTTTTTTGTTTGTATGTTATATAAATAAAATACAGCTGTGTAAGAATGACGGAATATGGGAGATACTTGTGTAGCAAGTAATAATTGTTTTTCAGCTTTATCAAAAGTATAAGATGAAAAGTTTTTAACTTGCTCTAAATCTGCAGTATTTAAAATTGTATTTGTTTTTTGTTGAGTAACAAAATCATATAAGTCTATTTTAAGACTTCCTGTAGATCGATCATGTTCTAAAACAGAATATTGGTTAGAATTTTGTAAAGCATTGATTGAGTTTAAGCGTTTAGCTGAGAATTTTCCGGACCAAATTTCTTGCAATGTTAGTTTATTATTCTGCGCAAGCAAAGATAAAGTAGCAAGAAAAACAAAAAATGTAAGAATTTTTTTATTCATATGTTAAAATTAAGTAGCACTATTCAATTTATTTATTTACACACTTTAATAGTTCTATTTTTGTGAGTTAAGCATAAAAGTAGATAATAATTTCTATTTAAGAAAATATTCAATAAAAGTAAAATTTAAGTGAAATATATAATACAACTTGTACTCCTAATTTTAGTTTTAAAAACGAGTGCAATAGAAGCCCAAAATCTTGATTATATTGTATTGAATCAAAAAAATGGGTTAACCACAACTTTTATTCATTGCATGTATATAGACCAACGCGGAATACAGTGGATTGGTACTGGAGGACATGGTCTTATACGATTTGATGGAAAAAATTATAGTAAAGTTGAAGAAAACTTTGGCTTGGATACCTATAATATATCTAGCATAATAGAAGATGAAAATCATAATTTAATCTTACATCTATCAAACTACGGATTTGTTGTTTTTGATGGAGATAAAATTATTCATACCATTAAAGAAGTTGCTTATAATGGACTTAAAAATACGTATGTAAAATTTTACAACTTAAATGGTTTAACTTACGTAGTGAGCCCAACGGCTATCTTCTCTATAAATTCTAAACAAAACTACGATTTTAAATTTGTAACAACTTTTGACACAGATTTAAAAAACAAAAAATTTAATTTTTTTACACTTGCGTCCAATTTCTATGTTATTAAAAATGATAACATCTTCAAAATTATTGGTAATAAAATCGAGAAATTTGATAATGTTTTATATGGTTCAAAAATAAATACAGTATTTCAAATTAATAATAATACGCTAATAGCAGGGTTAAATTCGGGTGATATTATAAAAGTTTGGGAAGAAAATGGCAAACTTAAAACGCAAGAATTATATAAAAATTTAAAAAATCTAGAAGGAGCTTTATTTATACCATCAAAAATTCATGCTTTTGATGACAAGAATATGATTGTTGTAGGCGAGCATGATATGGGATTTATATTGATTGAAAATGGTGAAATAAATAAAATAAATGCATCTAACGATTTTCCTGGTATCAATGTAAGAGAAATAATAATTGATAAGGAAGGTAGCATTTACTTCCCCTCAATTGGAAAAGGAATAATCAAAATTCCTTCCACTAAATTTTATAATTATAGAAATGTAAAGGAGGCAAACTTTCCTTTAACGTTTGGAAAAAAAAAAAAAAAAGAGCATTTGTTATTAGCTGATAATAACAAAGGATTATTTGATTTTATTGAAGATGAAAATGGAAAACTTACTTTAGTTCACAAGGTTGAGGATAAAAATCTTCGAATAATGAAGATTATAAAAAATCAGAATAATGAAATCTTACTTTTAGGAAACAAAATATACAAATACCATGTAAAGTCAAAGAAAATTGAATTGGTTAAAATGAATTACCCAGATCATATTTCGGACTTTAGAGATTTAATTCAGTTTTCTAGCGGAAAATATATCACAGGATATGTTGGAGGTTTAGCTATATTCGATAATAATTTTAATCTAATTAAAAATATTGATCAATATAAAAATACCCCTATCGGTATTGTAACTGCTGTAAAACAATACAAGGACCACTTAATATTTGGCGGTAGTACAGGTGTATATAAATTAAGTTTTGGGGATGAAAACTTTAATCTAGAAAAAATTAATGATTTACCTATTAACGGAATCACCAAGGACCAAAACAATAATTTATGGTTACTTAACAATGCTGATTTAGTGACTTATAAAAACGGTAAAATCTTTTTTCATTCTACCTACACAAGCGCTTATACAAAAAACAATTATACCATTGCTCCTATAAAAAACAATAAATTATTAGTTGGATCTAATTTAGGAGTGCAAATACTTACACTGGACAAAAACAGTAAAATTATAAATTCTATTCCGTATTCTGATAACACAGGGTTTCAGGGATTGGAAACAAATGGTAATGGGTATGCTTACGATAATAAGCAAAATTTATTTTTTAATACAACCAATGGATTGTATAAATATATGGTAAATGATTATGTTGATAAAAAAATAACGTATGCTCCCTTTATTACAAAAATATCATTAACAGACAAAGAAGGAGATTTTCTTTCAGACAAAGATGCTTTTGATCATTGGAATAAAATTCCAAAGCAAAATTATGTTTTTGAAACTAATGAAAAC
>CAVBJB010000082.1:6070-7326 GCA_963595625.1 Lachnospiraceae bacterium
ATTCTAACTACACTACGAATGATCTAAATACGTATTATTCTTATAAATTAGTAGGTAATGATAAAGACTGGTCGCTACCTACCAATTCCAAAGAAATTACATATACAAATTTAACCTATGGAAATTACGAGCTGTTAGTTAAAATAGTAAATGAAAATAACATACAAATTGGAGAAACTTTATCTTATAAATTTAAAATAAACACCCCTGTATATTTTAAAATATGGTTCGTGTTTCCTTTAATTTTACTATTTGGATTTGGTTTAATCTATGTATATAAAAGCACAAAAAATTACAACGAAGAACTAAGTAAGAACTTTTTTGAAATTACAAACAACAGGACTGAGATTAGATATTATTTTTTATTTATTGGGTTTTACATCCCCGTAATGTTTTTAATTGATTATTATTTTGTTTCAAAAAATCCAGGGCCTTTAGTATTTAAATTTATTGTTGGGATAACTTGTTTAGTCATTTATAAATTAAGTTCAACTTTAAATAGTGTAAAAAACAATTTAAGAATCCTATTCTATCTATTTTGTATTATCTACTTTTTATATAGTATGGGAATCTTGTTTACTAGAGATTTAAACAGTATACACATTTGTCAGGCTATATTAGCCATTTTGTTATGTCAATCTATATTCAGAACCTATAAAGACTTCATTGCATTTACGGGATTAAACCTATTAATCTTAGCATTACTATTTGCTTTACGTCCAGAATATGTAATAGAAATTTATTCCTTACTGTTCAGTATCGTGTTTATGTTGTTGGTTAATTATGCGCGTAGAATATCTGTTTTAAATACAAAAGAAAATTTTGTGTTTGCACATAATATTATAAACTCATCTAATGCAATTATTATCGCAGCAGATAGTAACTACAATATAAAATTTGTAGGAGATTCTGTTGAGGATATTACCGGTTATGCATCAAAAGAATTAATTAATTCCAACTTAAAATCTTTTACAGATCTAGAAAACATCAATAATACTATAAATTCTGAACAAGAATTAAATGGCTTGTTATCTAAATTTACATGTAAAAATGGAGAAGTAAAACACATACAGTGGTCTATTAAAAACCATACCTCAAATCTTAATTTATTTATTGGGCAGGATATAACCAAAAGAATACTTGCTGAAGAACAATACAAAAACATCATTCAATTAGCTAATGATATTATTTGCGAAACCGATATTAATGGTACTATTAGTTTTGCTAATAAATATATTTATGATGTTTTAGAATAT
>CAVBJB010000083.1:0-7304 GCA_963595625.1 Lachnospiraceae bacterium
CGGGCTTTCCGCTGTATCTTTTAGTTTGTGGCTTCGAGAGCCTCAGCCACCACTAAAAGGATGCCGCTGCAATCCCTAACGCAGTTAAATACGGCAGTAATTTCCTATATTTAATACAACTAAATCAAATAATATTGTATATCATATAGATTATGAAATCAATCCACATATTACTTTTCTCATTTATTTCTGTAATAGCATACTCTCAAAAGGAAGAGATTAAAGGAGAAATTAGAGAGAATCTTACGCATAAACCAATTCCTTACGCCAGTATTAGCTATTTACTTAAAGATATAGGTTGTTATGCTACAGATTCAGGTAAATTTAGTTTATACTTAACCGGACATGTGGCTGATAGTTTAATTCAAATATCCTCGATAGGGTATAAGACTAAAATTTTAAACATTAAAAATCTACCAAAAACGATATATTTAGAATCTGATTCAGATCAATTAGAGGAGCTAATTATCCAGAAGCCAAAAAGAAAACCCAACAAAACAGTACATTTTGGTGTAAGGCAAACCAAACCAAAAATAAGGACATCCTTACCTTTTGGATATGAAGTGGCTACTTATATAGAAAATACAAATCATAAATCCGGAATTGTAAAAGAGGTAATACTAAGTTTAAATAAAAATTCAAAGTCAGATGTAGTAGCAAGCTACAATCTAAAATTTTATACTTACGACAGTTTAACCCACAAACCAGGAAGGCTATTGTACTATGATAATATAATAGTGCAACCAGAAAATAAAACCTATAAATTAAAGATAGCGGTTGAAGGTTTTGACATTGCGTTGCCTAAGTCTGGTATTTGTATAGCCATAGAAATTTTGAATACAAAAGAATATAAAACAACGGATTTAACATCTGTTGCTCCTTACATAAATTTCACCGAAACCGATAAATCTAAAATTACTTGGTCATCATTCCGTAACAAAGACTGGATCAAACGCACACGAGAATCCCACTTAAAACGAGGTAGTTTTATAAATGTAAAAATTGAATTAACAGGTAAAATTTAACCAATAAAAAGCGCCGCTACATTTGTAGCGGCGCTTCTTTATTTTAGTTTTAAAATTTCTTTTTGTTTATCAGTAATATTCCAACTTTCATTTAAATCTAAATTTAGTAAAACAACTTTTACCTTTTTATCTTTTATATTTTTTGCAGATGTATACCAATTAAATGCCGTTTCGTGATTATTATCCGTTAATAAAGCCCAATTAATTATAATGTAAAAATCGTAAATTGATGTTAATTCTGGAACACTTGCAAAAGTAAAATCATTAAGTAAATCTTTTATTTTTCGTTCTCATTAACTGGATATTCATCCATCTTATCAAAATTACGTAGTAATTGGCTACATTGCGAATAACTAAATTTTTGAGAAACTTTAAATCCATTTTTGTTATAAAAATGAACTTCTGGAACTACTATTTTATTAGATTTACTGTATGTTGCCCAAGTTTTTAAGTCTTTTAATGTTGCTAAATCTTGTGCATCAAAATCTATTTTACTCTCAATAAGTTTATTTACAATTTCTGTATTCGATCTTTCTTTTAAATCTAAATTTACAGATTTTGTTGAGGAACACGACGTAATTAAAATCAAAATAAAGCAAGTAATCAAATTTTTTAGATTCATAATTAATTTAAAGATGTTTGGTTTTAATTAAAATAAAAAAAAAATTCCGAAGTAACCCCCCGGAATTTAATTATTCAAATTTAAATAGCTTGACATTTTTGTTTTAACCAAGCAGCTTCTTCAGCTGTTAATTTTGGCGAAACTAATTCATAAACCCATTGGTTGTACTGGTTTAACCAATCAATATGTTCTTGATGTAATAACGTTTTATCAACTAAAGCCGTATCAATATAACAAACCGTTAAAGTTTCAAAATCCATAAAATCTCCAAACTGGTTACTTTCAATTTCTCGAGCAGCAACTAAGTTCTCAATACGGATTCCGTGTTTTCCTTCGCGGTATAAACCAGGCTCAATAGAGGTAATCATTCCTGCAAGGATTGGAATATCAGTTGCTGTACCGTTAAATACATGCGGTCCTTCGTGTACGTTTAAAAAGAAACCAACACCGTGTCCTGTTCCGTGTCCGTAATTACGTTTAGATGCTAGTAACGGTTGGCGTGTAATGGCATCAATTTGATAACCTCTTGTTCCTTTAGTATAAATAGCACGAGAACCATCAATAGTTCCGCGTAATACATACGTATAATCTTCTTTTTCTTCTTGTGTCATTTCGCCTAACGAAATCACACGTGTAATATCTGTAGTTCCTGTTAAGTATTGACCTCCTGAATCTACTAGTAATAAACCTTTAGGCTCTAATGTATAGTTAGATTCCGGTTCTGCTTTATAATGTGGTAAAGCTCCGTGATCTTTATATCCTGCAATAGTATCAAAAGAGATGTCTTTAAAACCGGGTTGTTCGGCTCTAAATCCTTGTAATTTTTCAGCAATCGAAATTTCTGATAATTCCCCAGATGCTACATTTTCCTCTACCCATTTAAAAAATTTAGTCATGGCTACACCATCGTTAATCATGGCTTGGCGCGTATGAGCTAATTCTACTTCATTTTTAACCGCTTTTAAAAGGTTTGAAGGGTTTAATGCTTCAATAATTTCAACAGCAGCAGGAATAGAATCGTAAATAGCAAAACACGTACGTTTTGGATCCACTAAAATTCGATCGTTAGCAGCAAGAGCTTTAAGGTCTGCGTAAACCGTATCGTAAGGTTTAACTGATACACCAAAACCGTTTAACTCCTCAATACTCTCCGAACTTAATTTACCATCCGCAATGTAAAAGTTTACTACATTTTCTGTTACCAATACAAAGCCTAAAACGACTGGGTTACAATTTACATCCGTACCACGCACGTTTAATAGCCAAGCTAAATCATCTAAAGACGAAATTAGGTGGGTATTGCAACGGTTCTTTTTCATTTCAGCACGAACTTCTGCAATTTTAGTAGCTGTATCCTTACCTGTATTTTCTACCGTTAATAAATACGCAGGATTTGTAGGTAAACTTGGTCTACCTTCCCAAATAGGTCCTAATAAATCCACGTGACCGTTGATTGAAAAACCTAAAGGAGCTAAGGTAGTTTTAACCGTATTAGCTACTAATAAAGAAGCTAAATTACCATCAAAAGCTACGGAACCACCGTTTGTAAATTGGTCCGCAATCCATGTAATATATTCTGGTGCATGTTGCACTTTAAGTTTTACCAACTCAAAACCAGAACCTGCTAATTGTTGATTTGCTTGTACAAAATAACGAGAGTCTGTCCAAAGTCCTGCAAAATCTTGAGTAATAACTAATGTACCCGCAGATCCTGTAAAACCAGAGGTCCATTTTATACATTGATAATGTTCTGGAAGGTATTCACTTATATGTGGGTCTGATGATGGTATAATGTACGCATCTATATTTTTATCTTTCATTAATTGGCGAATAGCTGCCAATTTTTCTAAATGTGTCATAAACTAACAATTTTATACTGCAAGGTACAAAATATTTAGAAGTTCCGCGGACTAATATGTACCTTTATAATTGAAAAATGTAACGATAAATGGAGCGTTTTTGCGTTAGTGATTGGAGCGGCATCCTTTTGTTTTTAAGCTGAGGTTACGAAGCAATAAAAAACAAAAGATACAGCGGAAAGCACGACCGAAGGGAACGCCCTATATTATATTATGAAAAAGTTAATGATGTGTTTTGCCTTATTTTACTCGTTAATGTTGCAAGCGCAAGAATGTGGTTGTACGGATAAAGGGGCTAAAAATTTTAATGAAAAAGCGGTTGTTAACGACGGTAGCTGCGAATATAAGCCTGTAACTTTACAGCCTAATAAAAGTTTTGTTTTGGAAGAATTACTCCACGAAACGAGTGGTTTAACTTACAATAATGGAAAAATTTGGACTCATAATGACGACAAGGATTCTGCTATTTATGGTTTTAATTTGGCACAATTAGAGCAGTTCGAAAAGGTGGTTTTAAAACACGACGAAAAAATAAATCTTACAAAAGTTGTGGACTGGGAAGCGCTAGCTCAGGATAGTTTGTATTGGTATGTTGGTGATTTTGGAAATAATTACCGAGGCAATAGAAAACCTTTGTTTATAAAGAAAATTCCTAAAGATTCTACCCAAATAGACCCCCAAAGTATTGCGTTTACGTATGAGGATCAATTAAATTTTGATAAGCAATTACCTAATAAAACCAACTTTGATTGTGAGGCTTTTATTGTTAAAGGTGATAGCTTGTATTTGTTTACCAAACAATGGGAGCAAAAACAAACCACGGTATATAGTTTACCAAATGTTGATGGAACGCATGTAGCTAAAAAGGGAAAAACGTTTGATGTAGGTGGTTTGGTAACAGATGCAACGTATGTGGAAGATAAAAATATTTTAGTTTTTAGTGGTTATTCTGAAACGTTGTCTCCATTTATTTATGTTTTTTATGACTTTAATGGCGTGGATTTTTTTGGAGGAAATAAGCGTAAGTTTAAATTGGGTCTAAATTTTCATCAAGTAGAAGGTATTACAACCCCAGATGGTTTAACCTATTATCTTACTAACGAAAAAGTTAGGCATTTGGGCGGCTTAATTGATGTAAAACCAAAGTTACATGTAGTAGATTTATCGCCGTATTTAAAAGATTATATGCGTATTTTTGAAACCGATTTAGATACTTTTAAACCCGAAATTATTGAGGAAGAAGTAGAATTAAATACCCCTTAATTATGAAATTTAGTACAGAGGTTCCTGTTAAACCTTTATCACATAAACTGGATTATTCAAGCAAAATAGTTTCTTTAGGATCTTGTTTTGCAGTGAATATGTCCGAAAAATTTAAGCAATTTCAGTTTCAGCATTCGGTTAATCCGTTTGGCATTTTGTTTCATCCGGTAGCCTTAGCGAATTTGATTGAATTTGCAGCTTCGGACAAAATTTTTGATGAATCTGATGTGTTTTGTAACCAAGAGGTTTGGAGTTGTTTTGATGCGCATTCGGATCTAAACGAATTGGAGGACATGGAAATCCTGTTTCAGTTAAACGCAAAATTACGTACGTTTAAAGCCGATTTAATGCAAGCCAATACCTTAATTATTACTTTAGGTACGGCATGGGTGTATCGATTTATAGCGTCGGATAAAATTGTGGCTAATTGCCATAAATTACCGCAACAACAGTTTACAAAAGAAATTTTAAGCGTAGAAACCGTTAAAAACAGTTTATTTAAAATTTATGAATTGGTAAAAACGTTAAATCCTTCGATCCAATTTGTTTTTACAGTATCGCCGGTGCGCCACATAAAGGATGGATTTGTAGAAAATCAGCAAAGCAAAGCGCATTTAATTGCAGGTTTGCATGCTTTTTTAGCTGAGGTAGAGGAGGGGTATTATTTTCCGTCTTACGAAATTGTGATGGACGAGCTTCGCGATTACCGTTATTACACTGCCGATTTAATTCATCCAAACGCCATTGCGTTGGATTACATTTGGGAAAAATTTAAAACCCATTGTATTGCAGAGCAGGCGCATAAAACCATGCAATTGGTGGACGAGGTGCAAAAAGGTTTGGCACATAGACCGTTTAACCCTTACTCTGAGCAGCACGGTAAATTTTTAGATAAGTTGGCCCTTAAGCTTGATGCTTTGTTGGAGGCGTATCCTTTTATGAATTTTAGATAATTACGAAATGAAAAGATTTCAGACCATACTTTTTATACTTGCTTTTATGGCTTTAGGAGCGGTAATTTATCATCTGTTCCAAAACAAATCCGAGGACGAAATTAACCTTACACCGGACTCTGCCATTATACAAGAACAGCTAAAAAATGTAAGTAAATTAGTTGTAAACGAGGCTAAAATGTCACAGGTTTATACTTTTAAAGATACCAAAGGGTATTTTATGGATATGCTGTCTTTTGATAAAAAAGCAGTGGTAATTGTTAACGCAGATGTAACCATTTCCTACGATTTATCTAAACTTACGTATGATATTGACGAAGAGCGTAAAGTGGTTCGCATTACCGGAATCCCTAAGGAGGAGGTTAAAGTGTACCCCGAAATTAAAATTTTAGATGTGGAACAATCTACCTTTAACAGCTTTAAAGGTGACGACTATAATAAAATTAACGCAAAGGTAAAATCTGAATTTTTAAAGAAAGTTAATGCCTCTACTATTAAAGTTAATTCTAAAGATCGATTGATATCTGAACTGGGTAAATTTTTAGTAGTTACCCAAGCCTTGGGTTGGACTTTGCAGTATGAGGATACGCAAATTAATGCTCAAACCGATTTTAAAACTATAGCGATGTAAAATAGAAAAGTCAACTTTTAGGAGTTGACTTTTTTTGTTTTTTAATGGAATAATTTGGGCGTTACCGGCCGTTAAAATTGGTATTAAAATAAAGTGACTTCGGCCGGTCGGGCTTTCCGCTATATCTTTTAGTTTATGGCTTCGAGAACCTCAGCCACCACTAAAAGGATGCCGCTACAATCCCTAACGCAAAAAAACTAAAATAAAAAAACCTCTGAAATAGCTTCAGAGGTTTTAGTAGTATTAATCTTCAAAATCATGAGAAAAACGGCTTTCAGGTTTTACTCCAAACTTATTGAATTTATACGTTATCGAGAACATGATGTAACGTTTTAATATGGTGTTGTAATTGTCTGCAATTTGAGTTGCAGTAGCTACACGACGTACGTTTTGGTTTTGGTTTAAAAGATCGTACACTTTTACTTTAGCAGTAAATTTTTCTTTATAAAATTTATATCCTAAAGAGGTGTTCCAAAGAAAGAAATCCTTTTTAAATCCGTCTGATATATTTGTGTTGTACGTATAAGTTACATCGTTTCCAAAAACAACATTTTTAGGCCAGTAAATTGTAGTTAATAATTTTGCACTGTGTCTATTAAAATTAGATTGGTCAATGCTGTAATTTTTATAACTTACCTTATTTATAGCTAAAGAGTATGAAGTGCTTACCTCAAAAACCTCTTTAATTCTGTAACTTAAACCTACATTTGGGGTATACGAAAAGTTATAGGAACTAAATTTTTGGTTGTTTGTAATTCCGTATCCCACATTGTAATTAGATGATACATCTCCTTGTAAAACAAAGCTCTGATTATCTTTAAATTTATAGGATTTGTATGATCCAATTCCAAAATAACTGTAGCTGCCGGCGTTACCTGATTCGTAAGTTATATTCCCTTTAAAACTCTCGTCGTAATAAAAATTATTAATTACACCCATAGTATTTATTGT
>CAVBJB010000084.1:0-7291 GCA_963595625.1 Lachnospiraceae bacterium
ATTTAGAACATATTAAAAAGATGATGGAAAAGTCGTCTCGATTTATTTCGCTTAGTGGATTAAGTGGTGTGGTTGCAGGTACCATAGGTTTGGTGGGTGCCTACGTTGCTTTTTTAATGTTGGAGCATTATAAATTACAATCTTATATAGATGAAAATAGGTTTGATACTATTTTAAATTTTGTTGTATTAGCTCTAGTTATTTTGGTAAGTGCTTTAGGTAGTGGTACGTTTTTTACCTTGCGTAAATCTAAACGTTTGGGTTTACATATTTGGACGAGTACATCTAAACAAGTATTAGTTTCATTAGCTGTTCCTTTATTTGTTGGTGGTATTTTTTGTTTGGCCTTAATGGCTAAAGGGTATTTTGGTTTTATTGCTCCTGCTATGTTATTGTTTTACGGTTTAGCTCTTGTAAACGCTAGTAAGTACATGTGGGAGGATATAAAATATCTGGGATATTTAGAACTTTTACTGGGTTTAATTTCTAGTTTTGTATTAAATTATGGTCTGTTGTTTTGGGCTATTGGTTTTGGAATTTTACATATTTTGTATGGGGTGATTCTGTATAAAAAATACAATTAGATGGGAATTATTGAAGGTTTAAATAAAGATTTTGAGAGTAGGGTTAGATTAGGTATGATGTCCATATTAGTGGTTAACGATTGGGTGGATTTTAATGAAATGAAGCAATTGTTAGAAGTGACCGATGGCAATTTAGCGAGTCACTCTGCTGCGCTCGAAAAAAAGGAATACATTGAGATTAAAAAAGAATTTGTGGGGAAAAAGCCCAAAACATCTTATAAAGCTACTACTACCGGTGTTGCCGCATTTAAGGCACATATAGCAGCTATAGAAAAATTAATGAGGCAGTAATGTCTTATTTTTTTACTTTAAAACTTTGTATTACAAAGTACTTTTTAACTAATATTTCAAACTAAAAAAAAGATGAAAAAACAACTTTTAATTTTTATTACAACTGTAGTATTTATACTTGTATTTTACAATGAAAGTGTAGGTATAAACTTATCCATATTCGGATTATTTTTACTGGCCTGTGTAGGATTTAATTATCCAGAAGCTTTTAATAGAACCAATTTTACACTTGCTTTTATAAGTTCTGTTTTAGTATTAGTGTCTAACGCTTGGGCTTTTGGTGCCGAAACCTTATTTTTTTCAATAATCAGTTTAATAATCGTAATAGCTTTAGCCAAGTACCCCAAATTTAAGTTGTATATAACGCCTGTAATTATCCCTATTCAAGGATTCGCTGCTTTAATTCGGCTTTGGTTGGAGGAATCTACACCATTTAAAATCTCTAAAAAAATTAATTCCGATCAATTACTAACCAAAACATTAGCCTATATATTTATTCCGTTTGTATTTATTGTAGGTTTTGTAATTATATATGCATTAAATAGCGATACCATTTCTGTTTTTTTTAGTAACATAAAATTTACGGTAAAACCGCAATTAATTTTTACAGTCCTTTTAGGATTTTACCTGGCTTTTTGCTTTTGGGATTCTTGGATATATAGCGGAATCCTTACTTACCTAAATTCTCAATCAAATAGATTAAAGCAGACAACAGATTCTACACAACCCCTTTTTCCTGTAGAGACAGAATATAGAAGCGGAATAATTACTTTAAATGTATTAAATGTACTGTTAATTTTGTTTTTAATTATTTACAGTTACGAGCAATTCATTCTAAATCAAACCAATTTGAGCCAAGCCACACACAAAGGGGTAACCTCAATAATCGTTTCTATAGTTATGGCGGTTGGGGTATTACTTTTTTATTTTAGAGGCAATTTAAACTTTTACAAATCCAATACTTTACTAAAAAAATCAGCTTATGCTTGGATGCTTTTAAATCTAATTTTAATAATAGTAACTGCAGCTAAAACACTACAATACGTTAATATTTCGGGATTAACAGAGCAACGTTTAGGTGTATTTTGGTTTTTAGTTTTAAGCAGCATTGGACTTTATTTTACCTTTAAAAAAATACAATCCTTAAAAACCGTCAATTATCTAGTAAATAAAATGAGTTGGGCTGCATATTTGGGCTTAATAGTTGTAGTTGTACCCAATTGGAGCAGTATAATTACTAGTTATAACCTGAAACAGCATACGCCAGATTTTAATTATTTAAATACGCTTTCTTACAATAAAAAACAAATGTTAGATGCTTTTAAGGACAATCCTACCTCGTGGGAGTATAAGTACACTTACAATCACATTAAACACAAACAAGCGTTAACTCCTTTAAGTAAAGAATTGTATTACGAAACTATCGATTTAAATACCTACCCAAGTGTAGACCTAAAAGATATTTCTGATTATAATTTTTTTTAGAGCGTGCCGGTTGTTGTGCAGCCTTTAGGGCGCAGCCCAACAACCGTCGGGCTTTACGCACTCGCTCTTTTACTCCATTGCATTGCGTAAAAGGAGCTCAAACAAATGCTCCAATCCCTCACGTAACAATATTATATGATTTTAATATCTATAATGAGAATATTGTTGTTAATTAATTTTTTAATTCAATAATTTTTTTAATTTTAATATTTAATTAACCAAATTATTACTATGAAAAAAATTAATTTAATTCTGGCTTTCCTTTGCCTCTGTGGCAATATGATGGCTCAGGTACGGAATTATGGTTTTACACAGACACAAGAAACGTACCAAGAAATTACATACGGTACTGTTATAGCTAACGCAACTGGTGCTGCTTATGGAAACTCCTTTGATGATTTAATTTTAAATTTACCTGCGGGCACTATTCCGTTTAATTTTCAATTCAACGACGTAACCTATACAGGATGTAACGTAAGTACAAATGGTTTTATAACTTTTGGAGCCACAGCGCCTACGGCAAGTTTATATTCACCTATATCGGGAACAGCTGCTTATCAAGGGGCAATATCTGCTTGGGGGTTAGATATAAATGGTGCTTATACAGAAACAACAACATCAAACATATCTTGGAAAGTAGTTGGTTCTTCGCCTAATAGAGAATTTGTTATCCAGTACAAAAACATTAGACCGTATCGTGATATTTCTACAAACAATGTGTATGGTTTTAATTTTCAAATTCGATTATTAGAATCATCTAATCAAATAAAAATTGTTTACGGACCTGGTAATTATTTTGTTGGATCTACAAGTATAGCAGAATCTCCAGAAATTGGGTTAAGGGGAGCTTCTAATACCGATTTTAATAACAGATTTAATGAAACTTCTGTAGCCTTTTCAAGTTCAACACTAGGTACAGTTAGCACATCAGATCAAAAATTCAATACCACATCTGCTACTCCTGGTATGCCAAGTAGCGGATTAACGTATACCTACTCACCTCCAGTACCTTGTGCAGGTGCTCCTCAGGTAGTCACTTTAAATCAAAGTATAATTTATACTTGTAGTGGAGCAACACCTACTGCCATTACAGGTAGTAATCCTAATATGGGAACTATTGGAATTACTTATCAATGGCAATCATCAACGGACCAGGTAAACTGGACAGATGTAACGGTTGGTAACTTTAATAATGCAACAAATTTTACTCCACCTAGTTTTAATGGAACTACAACATATTATAGATTAAAAACTACATGTACTAGCTCCAATCAATCGGTTTATTCAGCTTCAGTACAAATTGTGGCGCCTCAAATGCCTAATGCTGTTACAAGTGTAACTACAACAGATATTACAGGATATTCTGCTAAAGTAAATTGGGTAATTGGTAACGGTGGTAGAAGATTGGTGTTAATAAATACAAGCAATAATTTTACCATTCCAAGTACAAACGGTGCAGCATTTACAGCCAATACAGTTTTTGCTAATAACGGCCAACAAATAGTTTTTGATGGAACTACAACAGCTGTTACTATTACAAATTTAAATTGTAATACAACGTATTATGTACGAGTTTTAGAATATATTAGATGTGGTAGCGCGGGATCTTATGTGTATTATTTCTCTGAACCGGAAAATATTACTTTTACAACCACAGGCTTAATGAGTGAAAATACGGTACTAAGTTTACCTCAAAATTTAAATTTAACGGGTTATACAGGTACTAATTTATCTGCTGTATCAGCAGGTTGGGAAGAAAGAACAGGTACTGATATTCCAAATTCAGCCTCAACTTCAGAATGGTTATCTTCTAATGTGTTAGGGGTTCCTACTATAAAAGTAAATTTATATACTACTAGTAGAAAAGAATGGATTGTTTCTCCTTTAATGCAAATCACTGCCCCAAGTCGTATAAATCTTAAAGCGGCTATGACAGACTACAATAGTTCTTCTGCCGATCCAACGGGAATGGGAGAAACGCGTGATGATAAAGTAGAAGTTTTAATTAGTACAGACAGTCAGGAATGTAGCAACTGGGTTGTATTACACACTTGGAACGCAAGTAATGCAAATACGCTTTCAAACCTTCTTCAGGATTTTGAATTTTTAATTCCTTCTGAGTACATTGGTCAAAATGTTAGAATTGCGATAAAAGCAACCGATGGTCCATATGATGATGTACCAGATTATGATTTTCACATTACTAATTTAAGTGTTTCACTTGTTCCATCTTGTGGAGATGTTACTAATGTTACAGCTACTAACGTAACTGAAACTGGTACTTTATTAACTTGGAATGCGTCCAATCCAACCCCTCAAATGGGATATGAGATTCAAGTACGTTATATGGGTACTCAAACGGTAACTAATACGTATTTGACAACTTCTTCAAACTTTACAATTACGGATTTAATCCCGGGTACAAAGTATGACATTTATGTTAGAGCTAAGTGTAACACTTCTGTTTTTGGTAGTTGGAGTTCTGTTACAACTATTGCAACGTTATGTGACTCACCAGATGTTACATCTGTAACACCTGACTCTATTTGTGGAATTGGAACTGCTACTTTAGCAGCAACTGCATCTAATGGGGATCTTTATTGGTACAATGCAAATAATGAATTGTTACATTCTGGTACTACGTTTAATACACCACAAATTAATCAAACAACCTCATATTTTGTTACAGCTGCTGATGTAGCTAATGGTGCTAAAGTTCAAGCAGGACAATCTACAACTACTTCTGCAACCTTTTCAAATCCATTATATTCAAATTGGAGCAATATACATACGCAACATTTAATTAAAGCAAGCGAGTTAGTAAGCTATGGATTAAGACCTGGGCCAATAACCTCAGTTGCCTTAGATGTTACCAATAAAGGTGCTTTACCCCTGATCGATTTATCGATAAAAATTGGAAGTGTGGTTACTACAAATTTAACGGCGTTTAATACAACAGCTCAATTAGAAACGATTTATACATCGTCTTCTTTTATGCCTGTGGATGGAATAA
This sequence comes from Lachnospiraceae bacterium, assembly GCA_963595625.1. Lineage (GTDB taxonomy): Bacteria > Bacteroidota > Bacteroidia > Flavobacteriales > Flavobacteriaceae > Flavobacterium. The sequence continues at coordinate 5,374 of CAVBJB010000084.1, forward strand.
ATACATTTAATTTTACAACTCCATTTATTTGGGACGGAACTTCAGACATAATTTTAGAATTTTGTCATGGGAATCCTAATTCAATAGCGACTATTTCTAGAACTATAAAAATGGTAACAACTAGTTATGCATCATCTATTAAATCTCACGTTAATGCTGCAACAAGTGCTGCTACAATCTGTGGTAACACAACTTCAAATGTTGAATCTTATTTAACTAGACCATTATTTATTTTTGAAGGAACTGGTTTGTGTTTTAATCCTAATAAAATAGAAGTTGTTGCTACGGTTACCCAAGCACCAGATTTATCCCTATCAAGTACTTCTCAAACCATTTGTGTAGGAAGTTCTTCATCAGTAATAACAATTCCAAACGGTGCTGATTCTTATGACGAATTTACTATTACTCCAAATACAGGTGTAACAGGAAACGCTATAGATGGGTGGGTATTTTCTCCTACAACTTCTACTGTATATACCCTATTAGCTACTCAAACTACTAGTGGTACATGTGCTCAATCTCTTGAATTTAATGTAACAGTTACACCATTACCTGATGCTCAAAATAATATGTTAAATCAGTATGTATTATGTCCTGAAAATATTCAGAAACTAGAACTAATTACTTTAAAAGATGTAATAATTGGTACTGCAACTACTTTAACAGGTTCAACAGATGCTAATACGGCATTTAATAACCGTTTTGCAACAAACAAGCAACAATATATTTATACAGCTCAAGAAATTTATCAAGCTGGAGGAAGTCAGGGGGTAATTAATTCTATTTCGTTTAATATAAATTCTTTAGGAGATAACGCTAATAACGCTAATTACACTATTAAAATTAAACCAGTTACTTACCAAACGTTTACATCGACAACGTTCGAGACTACTGGCTTTACCACAGTTTGTAATTACGCAAACTACACCCATACGGCTAGTGGATGGCAAACAATTGTATTTACAACTCCTTATGTTTGGGACGGAACCTCTAATTTAATTATAGAACTTACGCATAGCGGCTCAGATATATTATATAATGCTACAACCTATTATACTGCAAAAACAGCATCTTGTTTGGTTAATGGAAGTAGCTCTACTAGTGCAACGGGTACAATAAACGAAAAACGTTTAAATATTAAATTGGCAATGGACTTAGGTACAATTACATGGTCACCAACAACTAATTTATATACAAATGCAGCTGGTACGGTGCCATATCAAGCAAATTCAAATGCATCTACAGTTTATGTACGCGGTAATGTGGCAGGAACTACTACTTACCAAGCTTTAGTAACATCAATTACAGGATGTAATGCTACATATTCTACAACAGTAACAGTACAAGACGCACAAGCACCACAAGGAGCAACATCTCAAAGTTTTATACAAGGAGCTACCGTTGCGGATCTCGAAGCTACAGGTACTAACATAGTATGGTATGCAACATTACAAGATGCACAAAACGCTACCAATCCTTTAGCAACAACTACTGAGTTAGTAAACGGACAAACGTATTATGCGGTTAGTAGTTCAGGGAATTGTAGAAGTGCGGCTTTAGAAGTAACGGTACAAGTTAATTTAGGTTCAGAAAATTTTGAAATTAAAAACTTAAGATACTATCCAAACCCGGTACAAAGCAATCTAGAAATTGTAAACACACATACAATTACAAAAGTTGAGGTTTATACCCTACTTGGGCAACGTGTAATGTTACAAAATAACAATGCAAACCAAGTGTCTTTAAATCTAGAAAAATTAAGCGCAGGTACGTACTTACTTAAAGTATTTACCAACAACGCAAGCAAAGACATAAAAGTCATTAAAAAATAAATTCTAAAAGCTGTCTTAGTAATAAGGCAGCTTTTTTTTTACAGAATAGCGTGCCGGTTGTTGGGCAGCCTTAAGGGCGCAGCCCA
>CAVBJB010000085.1:0-7261 GCA_963595625.1 Lachnospiraceae bacterium
TGCTAATACAAATAATTTCTTCATTGTTAAGTCTATATATTAATATTTGGTAAATGTAACAATTTTGAGATATATCTCAAATTTAGTTTAAACTTTATCACTAGTAAATAATATAAATTAAAACTATAAATAACACAGATAAAAATAAAATTTACTAATAATAAACAATAGTTATACAAAATTAGTTTTTAAATAGCTACTAACTATCAAAACAGGCTTTAAATAAAGCATTTTAAAGATGTTTTTAAAAAGAATCAACAAAATACACATCTTAAAGTACAAAAACGCTTAAAATAAGCTTATTTAAAGTTTTAATCTCAAAAATGAATGTATTAACTAATAAACTCTATTTTTAATAATATATATGTGAGAAGAATACTCCAAAGTTTTAGCAGCTTTAATATTTGATTTAAAACCAATCCAAAACGCTTTTAAAGGATTCATCTTTCCTGTTTTATATTTTTCTGAAAGAAGTGAAACATAGTAACTATCAAAAGTCATAGGTTTAACTTCAGTCAATTTCATTTCCTGATCTTCAACTAATTTTTTAATTGCTGTTTTAGAGAAATGCCACAGGTGTCTTGGTACATCGTAAGCGGCCCAAAAGTTTTGGTAATATTGCGCATCGTACGATTTAAAGTTAGGTACTGCAATAATAATAGTTCCTCCTTCTTTCACCAATCGTTTAAGTTCTACTATTTGTGCTTGCACATCCGGAACGTGTTCTAAAACGTGCCACATAGTAACCACATCAAAAGTAGCGTCAGGTAAATCCTTAGTATCCGCAATTAGATTTACGCCTTTACTTGCTGCTAATGTTCTTGCTTTTTCATTCGGTTCAAAACCTACAGTTTCCCATCCCACCGTTTTTGCTACTGCTAAAAAGTCTCCTGTACCACATCCTATATCTAATAGTTTTCCAAAACCTGTATTTGCTTTTGTAACTAGTTTTACTTTATCGGATATGTTTTTAGTTTTAACAACTTGGTATATTTTTTCGAACAAACTACGTTTACCATCTGTATGAGATATGTAATCTTCGGACTCATAATATGCGCCTAAGGTATCTAATGCTGGTTGAGGATGTGTTTTTAAAATATCGTATTCTGCGTCGTGTAATAAGGTAAAATTTTCTTTACTAACACTATAATCTTTAACTTCTATATAAACGTTATTAGAGTCAAAATTCATGATAAAAATTTTTTATAAATATAGAAAAAAAGTCAACTACTAGGAGTTGACTTTTATAATTTGATATTGTTTCACGTGGAACATTAACGTCCCATATGGATTAATAAGATTGAAATATCTGCTGGTGTAACCCCAGAGATACGAGACGCCTGAGAAATAGTTGCAGGTTTAATCTTTTTTAGTTTCTCTTTAGATTCAAAAGAAAGTGATTTTATAGTATCATAATTAAACGTTTCTGGAATCTTAACATCCTCTAAACGGTTTAATTTATCTGCATTTAATTTTTCTTTCTCAATGTATCCAGAGTACTTTACTTGAATTTCTGCTTGCTCAATAATTTCTTGATCTAAACCATTTTCAGCAATATATTCTTTTACTTTTTCAAGCTTCAACATATCGGCTAATTCAATTTGAGGTCTAGAAAATAGCTTGAACATTTTATCAGACTGTGTCATTGGACTCGATCCTTTTTCTTCTAAAATAGGATTTGCCTCAGTTGCTTTTACAGACGTTTCTTTAAAGAATTCTACAAATGCTTCAGACTTTTTAAGCTTTTCTTCCATACGCTCTAAACGTTCGTCTTTAGCTAAACCTATAGCGTGTGCCATTGGTGTTAAACGGAAATCGGCATTGTCTTGTCTTAATAACGTTCTGTATTCTGCACGAGAGGTAAACATGCGGTAAGGCTCGTCTGTACCTTTGGTAATTAAATCGTCAATTAAAACTCCAATATAAGCTTCGTTACGTTTTAAGATAAACTCCTCGCGCTCCTGAACTTTTAATGCCGCATTAATACCAGCCATGATTCCTTGTGCAGCTGCTTCCTCGTAACCTGTTGTTCCGTTAATTTGACCTGCAAAATATAAACCAGATACCAACTTAGTTTCTAACGTATGTTTTAACTGTGTCGGTGGGAAATAATCGTACTCGATAGCGTAACCTGGACGTAAAAATTTAACGTTCTCAAAACCTGCAACAGATCGTAAAGCTTTAAACTGAACATCTTCTGGTAAAGATGTAGAGAATCCGTTTACGTAAACCTCCACTGTATTCCATCCTTCGGGTTCAACAAAGATTTGGTGACGATCTTTATCTGCAAAACGATTAATTTTATCTTCGATAGAAGGGCAATAACGTGGGCCTAAAGATTTAATACGACCAGCAAACATTGGCGAACGATCAAACCCTGAACGTAACAAATCATGAACCTCTGGAGAGGTATACGTCATGTAACAACTTCTTTGTGTTGTTAAAGGTTTTGTGATGTTTGAATATGAGAATTTTTGAGGATTTACATCTCCAGGTTGTTCTTCCATTTTAGAAAGATCTAACGAACGAGCATCCACACGCGGAGGTGTTCCTGTTTTCATTCTACCAGATTCAAAACCTAATTTAATTAAATCTTCAGTAATACCATAAGCAGCGCTCTCACCTGCTCTACCACCACCAAATTGTTTTTCTCCAATATGTATTAAACCGTTTAAAAAAGTACCGTTAGTTAAAACAACCGTTTTAGCTTTAATTTCGATACCTAAACTTGTGCGTATACCTTGTATGGTTTTCCCGTCAGAAATGATTCCAGAAACCATTTCTTGGTAAAAATCTAAGTTTGGAATTTGCTCTAATGTATGTCTCCATTCTGCCGAGAACATCATACGATCAGACTGTACACGTGGAGACCACATAGCCGGACCTTTAGACATGTTCAACATTTTAAATTGGATCGCGGTTTTGTCTGACACAATACCTGTATATCCACCTAAGGCATCAATCTCTCTAACAATTTGACCTTTGGCAATACCACCAACAGCTGGGTTACATGACATTTGCGCGATGTTTTGTAAAGACATAGTAACTAATAATGTACTACATCCCATGTTAGCAGCAGCAGCAGCAGCCTCACAACCAGCATGCCCCGCACCTACTACAATAACATCATATTGATCTTGAAATAAACTCATAGTAATGTTTCACGTGGAACGTTCCACTTATTTTTAATCAGAAACTGATATAATTTTGTTTTTCGGATTCTAAATTGTAAACCTAATACTGAATAACTTAGCACTAGAATTACAATTTGCAAAGATATTACAATTTGCAGTTTTAAGGAATAGAAAGCTTAATATTTTAACAATTACGGACAAAAAAAAATCACCGCCTAAATAGACGGTGATTTTATGTTATTGTTCCACGTGAAACATGGCCATTTTTTCTTCTTCTTTAGCGCGCATTAATTGCTCATCTGCTTCGGATTTGTCTTTATACCCACAGTAATGTAAAACACCATGAGCTAAAACTCGTTTTAATTCTGTCTCAAAAGGAACATTAAAATCGTTAGCGTTATCCTGAACTCTTTCTATCGAAATAAAAATATCACCGCTAATAACATCTCCTTCTGTATAATCAAAACTAATGATATCAGTTAACGTATCGTGATCTAAATACTCTACATTAATTTTATGTAAATATTCATCGTCACAAAATATATACGAAATCTCGCCTAACTCTTTATCCTCAGATTCAATAATACGCTCAATCCAATCTGCAACTTGCTCCTCGTTATCTAAGGTAAAGTCACCTTCGTAATTAAAATATATCATCTTATTTAAAATATTCTTTTACTAAATTTTCATATTTAGGTTGCAAAGGTAAGCTATTTTTTTGTAGAATTTCAGTTCCTTTAATATAGTCTAAAACCGATAGTGGTATTTGCGTGTCTTTACTCGTAAAGTTTTCTTTGTTAGAATTTCCTTGTCGCTTATCATCTTCTCCTTGTTCTTTTAAGGCGTCTTGTAACTTTAAAAGCTCGTGATTTAGATTTTTAAATTGATTGTGTAATTCCTTAGAAAATCCTTTTCTTAATAAATTACGTTCTAACTTTTTCATTTCTTCCAAAGTCTTTTCTAAAGCTGCATTACCGGGTTTATTACCTATGGCTTTTTGCAACGCCTCACGCAATTGTTGTTGTTCTTTATAAATTTCCAACAAACGTTCAGACTCTCCTTCTCCATCATCGTCACCGTTTTTACCTTCGTTCCCTTTACTTCCAGATTTATCTCCTGGTTTTTGACCGTTGGGTTTGTCTCCTTGGTTATCGCTAGGCTTTTCTCCATCTTTACCTTGTTCACCTTCTTTTTTCTGCATTCCCTCACCAAACTTTTTTTCTAAACCTTTTTGTTTTTGAATAATGTCTGATAATTGCGGATCTCCTTGTCCTGGTTTGGGTTTGCCTTTTCCTTGCCCCGAAGCATTCATCTGCATTTGATTTTGCATATTAGACAAGGCTTCTGAAAGTAAATCAGCTAATACGTTAGAATGGTTTATAACATACTGTTGATGTGAGATCCCTTTTTGCAAATTATTTTCGACCAGTTGCGTTAACGACTGATCTATGTTGTAATGAATTTCACCAACACTTTTATTTACAATATCCTGTATGGCCATTTGTCTGCTGGCTAAGGTGTACAAAGAATCGTCTATAAATTTAAACTGATTTTTTAGCTTTTGCTCTTCTTTCAACAATCTATTAAAATGAAACGATTGCGATCCATTGGTTTTAAAAGCCTTCATGGTGCTCTCTTGCGTAAATGAAAACTTCAAAAGATTTTTTAGAATCTGACGTAAAGTTTTTGCGTCTTCCTCTAATTGTTCCATCTCTTGTCCCTCCATTCCGTCTTGCATTTTCTGAGCCATTTCTTTCATCTTTTGGGCCGCCTTTTTTTGATTTTGCTTCGCAGAAGATGGATTGCTTTTTTTAAGCTGGTCTGAGGCTTTGTTCATTTCTTGCTTTGTCTCCTCGGCTTCTTTATCCATTTCTGGAACATCCATAGGTTTCTTTAAACCGTCATTTTCTTGCTTTAAATCTTCTAGATCTTTTTTAACTTGATCAAAAGCTTTGTTAAGCTGATCTTGTTTAATAGCATCCGGATTATTTTCTTTAGAAAGTTGATCTTGCTTTTGAGACAGATCCTCCAACTTTTTAGCAATTTGTTCTGCTTTTTGCTCTACATAAAAACGTTTGGTTTGCTCTACCAATTGCTCTAAACTACGTTTTTGTTGCGTAGCATTTTGCTTGGCTTGTTGCATTTTTTTTAGCAGCTCTTCCTTAGAAAGTTTATCTGTGTACTTTTGAAGCTCATCGTATAACTTCTTATTTTTTTCTTGTTCCTTCTGTAAATTTTCTAAACGCTTTTCTAACTCTTTGGCTTTTTCGTCGTCTATTTTTTTATTCTTCTCTTCTAATTTCTCTGCTAACTTTTTAGCTGCTTCCTCAATCTTTTTTTGATTTTCAATTTCAGAATTAAAGAAATCTTGAAGTTTTTTTACATCCTTATAATCCAATTCTGAATTCTGCTTAAGCATCTGATTCATTTCATTGGATTTTTTTTCGGCAGATTTTGTTTGATTTAAACTTTTTTGTAATGCATTAATTTGTTGCATTTGATTGTTTAAATTTTCATCCTGCTTTTCGATCTGATTTAATTCATTATGTGTATAAGCATTCGATTTGGTAGATTTAAAATTATTGACAGCATCGTTATCTACCGCCTCAAAATAATAAGCATAGGTTGTGTTTTCATCCAATTTTAAACCCGTTGGGAATTGATATACAAACTTTGTAGCTGTTTTAGATTCTATAGGCAAAGCATAAGAAAATAATTTTGAGGGATTTTTAGTATCATAATAAACTACTCTGAGTTTAGACAATCCATAATCATCAGCAGCTTTTCCATGATAAATAATTTTTCCTTTTGCGATAGAATCAGGAATTTGTTGAACCTCTAAAGTTGGAAACTCATCCTTAACCACATCTATAGCATAAGATACTGCTTGTTGATATTTAATTTTTGAATTTTGTGATACTAGTTGATAATTAAAACTGTTCTGAATAATTTTTTGGAAAGAAAAGTTACTTGCAGATTTAGTCAATTTTTGATCAGACTCCCCTACTTTAAAAATCATCGCATCGGTATGCAGGGCGTTAATTTGCCAAGAAACTTTAGATCCTTCTGGAACAACTAAATTTCCTGATCCCAAATAAACAGCTTGAGGTTTGTTTAAATAACTAGGATAAGCTACTGTAACCTTAAAATCTTCGATTACAGGCAAATTAATAAGATTTAACTTATATGGGTTACTTGTATAGGAATTAGCCTCTAAAAAGAACGTTATGGGCGAATTTACATTTGAGAAAACAAATTTAAAATGGCCGGGTTTAATTTTTTCTGCAAAATAAGTTTCGTTATTGTAATTTATAGAAACACGGTCTGGAATGATTTCTCCTTCTGTTTTAAATTCAAGAATAAAATCTTCCTGTTCTTTAGTTACTAAATTTTTATTTAAAATTTGATAAGTAAATGGCGCAGGCTTTTCAAACACTTGATCGTAGTTAGCGATTCGGTTAAAACCTGAACTTAAATTTTCTTGTTTCCCAGCTAATACAAAATACAGTACAATTAAAATAGGTAAAAAAGCAAAGGGTAAATATTTTTTATTAGAGTTAAAATTTATAGCATGTGCAAAAGGCACTGGAGCCAACTCTTTACTTTTTTGATCGATTGAAGCTAAAAGTAAATCTGAAGCATCAGAATTTATAAGTGCATTTAGCTGTAATAAATTTTTAAGCTTATCCCCTACTTCTTCCGGAAAATGATTTTGCAACATTTCTGCTGATTGATCATATGAAATACCATTAGCTAATTTGGTTAGCTTTAAAATGGGCCAAAAAACTAATTTAAACAGTAAGGCTAATTCTATTATAATAAAGAGATAAAAAAGTATTGCTCTCCCGGTAGAATCAAACCAAATAAAAAATTCTAATAAAGAAGTAAAAATAAAATAGAGAAAACCTATACTGAAAAATAAAAGGATACCTTTTATTATTTCATTATAGTAGAATTTTTTATAAAATTCATTTAATTTATTATATATAATTGGTGAAGTATTCAAAATCTATTATTATTTTAAAGAATATTTAAAACTACAATAGTTTTTTGAATTTATACAATTAAAAAAATAGCTAAAAAACCTGAATAACAAATATTAAAAAAAACACAAAACAAAATTTATT
>CAVBJB010000086.1:0-7190 GCA_963595625.1 Lachnospiraceae bacterium
CGTAACGCCGAAATGATTTTAAAAAAATTAAGGGTTTTTACTGATTGTTTAATTAAAAATTTGGAATTAATCTTGTTTTAATTTTACTTTGTTAACAAATATTAACAATTTGAATTAAAAATAACGATTTAATTATTAAAAAGTTTTATGGCTAAAGTTGTTAGGACAAGCGGGTTGAGACTTGAGTATCCGGTTAACGGAACTGTAATGGAAGAACCCGAAGTGTTAAAGGAAAATATGCAAACTCTGGAAGAAAAAGATATTACAGAAGATAAAATTGATAGTGCTATTGAAACGGAAGTTAGTGCACCTACGCAAGAAGGGATTGAAACCCAAGAGCAAAAAGAATCTAAACCTTTGGACTCTGGTAACAAAAAAGTGGGCGTTGATAAGATTTTGTTTGATTTGATATTAAATAAAAAATCGAGTAAAATTATTTTTGGAATTTGCAGTTTTGCCTTGATTTTGTTTGTGGTTTCCTATGTTGTTTCTCTTAATAATGCACGTTCTATTAAAACGCATTACGAAAAACGTAGGGATAACATGCAGGCTATGATTGATATTAACATTGGGAAGTATCAAGATAAATATTTGGTGGATATTCATCCGTTTTTAAAAGAGTCAGGAAATATATTTTTAGGTAAGACCGAGAATGTGTCTTTAAGTGAACTTGGTGAATACATTGATGATTACAGAAACAATCAAGTAGATTACCTAGAAAATCAGTTTAAAACCGATAAAAATTTTAGTATCAACCAATATGTAGAGGCAGAATCTAGTAAGATAAATAGCCAAATTATTGATATCGAAAAGAGTATTGGAGTTTTAGACGAGAAAAATAAGTTGTTTGAGGATAACTTTAATAACTTAAAAAAATCTTTATTAGGTTTAAAAGATATAAATTTAAATAAAGAAGTAGATAAAGACCTTATAAATAATATTGGTGTTTATACAAAGCTTGAATTTGCTGAAGGTTTAAAACTAATTGACTTTTTGATAAGTTTTGATGATAATTCGCAGTCCTATAAGGAATTTTTAGAAAGCAATTCAGGATTTGAAGCTTCTACTTATACCCATAAATCTTTAGCGATTTTAGAATCCAAAAATGGTGGCGTACAGGAACAATTTTATAAGTTGCTACTTTCTATGTATACAAATGCACAGAATTTAATTTTAAATGACGAAAAATTTGTAACGGAAAAAAGCGAATATCTTTTTAAAAAATCTATTTTAATTAAAGAATTAGAATCGCTTAAAAAGGCTAAGGTTTCGATTGAAAAGTATAAGGAAAATAAAACCTATTTGTTTCAAAAACAATTTGATATAAACGACGACACTATAGATTATACCATTGATAAGGCCATTAGCTACATGGCGCTGTATCATGCCTTGCTTATTGTGATTTTATTTTTTACAACAGTAATGGTTATATGTTCATTAGCTGTTGGAGTAAAAGGTTGGGTGGGTACAGATCCAAATATTAAGTTACTGGCTATGGCAACCGTAGTTATTTTGGTTATGAGTAATTTAATTTTAGTAACCTTACGCCCTCGCGAAAATTATGTAAATTATATTGCTAACGCAGAAAAAAACGAAGCAAAACAAGCCAATATGATTAAGTTTTTAAACAATTACGATAAAGTTTCTTTACCGGATTTAGATAAGTTTATTAATGAAAATCTAGAATCTTTAACTAAGTTTTCGGACATATTACCCTCTACAGACGAGAGTAAATTAGCTAAAGACGTTTCTGATTTTACCGGAACAATGAGTAATTAGAAAATAAAACCAAACCCGTTTTTATTCCGAAAGTCTCGTGTATCCTTAGGGATGGCGAGGCTTTTTTTATTTCATGTGATTTTCTAGGGTGTTGTTCTCAGAAAATTGATGTGTGTTGTTTTTGGAAGAAGATATAGTCTGTTTTTTATATATTCCAGTTGGACCAGAAGTTAAGTATGCAACAATGCATGCAATTGCGATATAAGGTAAAGCCTCTGATCCAAAAAGTTCTACACCCATAAAAATACATGCTAAAGGTGTATTTGCAGCGCCTGCAAAAACGGCTACAAATCCCATTGCGGCAAGTAAGCCAATAGGTAAATTAAGAAATTGCCCCAAAGCGTTTCCTAAAGTTGCCCCAATAAAAAACAAAGGTGTAACCTCTCCTCCTTTAAAACCACTTGCAAGAGTTAATAGGGTAAAACCAATTTTATAAGCAAAGTAGTAAAGTGGTAATTGTATAATAAATGCCTTTTGAATTACAGGAATTCCGAGTCCCATAAAATCGCTAGTATTTAGTAATTTAAAAAGAATTACTAACAATACACCACCTAAAAACGGACGTAGCGGTGGGTATTTAATTTTGCTTTTAAAAAAGATTCCCAATTTATTTAATCCTGAACTAAATATAAAAGCTGCAATTCCAAAACAAATTCCTGCTATAATTGCTATACCAAAATGGGTTAGGTTTAATTGCGGTACTAAATCAATACTGTAATGGGTATGATGTACAGGATATAGATGTGTTACAAAATTGGATAAAAACGCAGTAAGTAAAGCCGGTAAAATGGCAGCATAGGACACCTTGCCTATTCTAGCAAATTCTAAAGCAAAAACAGTTCCTGCAATTGGAGTTCCAAAAACGGCTCCAAATCCACCAGCAACGGATGCTATTAAAATTTCTTTTTTTTCTATTTTAATTTTTTTTGAAAGAAGTCTAATTGGGTAACTTATCCCCGCAGCCATTTGTAACGCTGTACCTTCCCTACCGGCCGATCCTCCAAATAAATGAGTAGCTAAGGTTGTAACATATACTAAAGGTGCCATTATAAAAGGTACTTTAGTTTTATTATCCTGAATAGCTTGTATGATTGTATTATTGCCACCCTCGGCTTCTGTACCCCATCTATAATATACATACCCAATAATAAAACCGATAAAAGGTAAAGCGTAAACTAGATCTATGTTGTTAGATCTATAATCTGTAACCCATTGTAAGGTAATTAAAAATAAAGCTGATGCTGATCCTATACCAAGTGCTAATAAAGTACTTGTTAGGATCCATTTAAAAACATAAGGTAATACAGCAAAAGGATTATTTTGGCTAGATAACGAGTTAAAAAACTGACGAATGTTGTGGGATAAAAAAGGGTTCATACCAATAAAATGTGTTTAAACAATTTTAATTCATCAGGCGTCATCAGCATTAAGCGGTTGGGTAAGGAAGAGCACCATTTCCTTTTTATTAATAAGTCAAATATACACAAATTTATTTTACAGTTCCCCATACCAATTGTACTAGCAAAGCAAGGTAAATTTAGTATAAATTTGTCTTTACAAAATATTATAGTGATATTCGCTCACTCAATTATTAATTAAGTATTTAATCGTAATGGAATTTATAATGCAACCGTGGCCATGGTATGTAGGTGGACCACTAATAGGATTCATCATGATATTGTTGATCTTGGCCGGAAAAAGTTTTGGTTTTTCGTCAAATTTCAGAACCATTTGTTCTGCTTTAGGAGCAGGAAAAGCTTGTTCTTTTTTTGATTATGACTGGAAATCTCAAAAATGGAACTTTTTATTTTTAGTAGGATCTGTTTTAGGAGGTTTTATAGCGTATCATTTTTTATCTAACAATCAGATACCAGCAATTTCAGAGCAAACCATTCAGGATTTAAATGCTTTAGGATTTACTAGTGCTGGAGAGGCTTATGCCCCTACTGAACTTTTTGGTGAACTTTCTTTAAAAAATATAATAATATTATTGGTTGGAGGGATTTTAGCTGGTTTTGGAACGCGTTATGCTGGTGGATGTACATCAGGGCACGCTATCTCTGGTTTAAGTAATTTTCAGCTTCCATCCTTAATTGCTGTCGTAGGATTTTTTATTGGCGGATTAGTTATGGCGCATTTGTTATTCCCTTTAATTTTTGGTTAGTATGAAGAATTTAATATATTTAATTTTAGGAGTTGCCTTTGGGATTGTAATGTACAAGGCTGAAACGGCTTCATGGTTTAGAATTTACGAGATGTTTCATTTCCAATCCTTTCATATGTATGGATTTATGGGAGGAGCTTTATTTGTAGGTGTTTTAGGAACACTATGGATTAAAAAAACAAATAAAAAAGATTTTGAAGGTAAACCAATTGTAATAGAAAATAAGGCAAAATCTATAGCACGTTATTTAATTGGCGGAATATTTTTTGGATTAGGTTGGGCCTTAATTGGTGCTTGTCCTGGTCCTATGTTTGTGCTACTAGGTGCGGGTCTGTGGCCTATGATTATTGCTATTGTAGGTGCTTTAATAGGAACCTTTATTTACGGATTAATTAAGGATAAACTTCCTCATTAAAAATAATTCAACCAGACCTAGCGTCTGGTTTTTTTATGTTATAATGTCACTTTTTGGTTATTTATCTGCCAAAGATACAGCTGGTATAATTTTAGCGTTATTAGTTTAAACATATTTTGTAAAGAATAAAATTAAGAATAGATATGACTTTTGAAGAATTAATACAAAGCAACGAATTGGTTTTAGTTGATTTTTATGCCGATTGGTGTCAACCTTGCCAAATGATGAAACCTATATTAGTAGATGTAAAAACTAAAGTTGGGGATTCTGCTAAAATTGTTAAGATAGATGTAGATAAATACCAAGACATTTCTGCACAGTTTCAAGTACGTAGCATTCCTACTTTAATTTTATTTAAAAATGGGGAACCGGTTTGGCGCCAAGCTGGAGTAGTTCAGGCTCCGGATTTAGTAAACTTAATTCAACAAGCTAAATAGTAAAATCTTATTTTTGTAAAAAATACACGCATGAATACAATTGAATTATTAGAAGGATTAAAAAACAAAACTGTAAATTTTGCCACAGTTTTAGAACATATAGAATCTCTTTATACGCATACCCCTACAGGTTTTACAAATGGAGCTCAAAGAAATGAATCGACACAAAATCAGGGGAGTGCAAAAGTTTTTGGTTTTGCTAAAGCAGAAGGATTAAGTAAAGAAGATACGTTACTTTTATTTGCCGAGCATTACTATTCCGTATTAGATACACCCAATGATGCAGATCATCAAAACATCAGACAATTTATGTTGAAGGGTTGGGACGGTATTACTTTTGATGGAGTAGTTTTGGAAAAAAAATAATCATAGCCTTACTTTTGTAAGGCTTTTTCTTTGTATACAAAGAAAAAGCCGGTTTAAAAACCGGCTAACTCTTAAAAACTCAAAAAAATATAATGGGATTTGTATTAAATACAATAAATGGTTGTTTTTAATGACAAATAAACAAAATAAATATAATTTAACTCTTGTTTATTGTTTTTTATCTAAAATCAAAAACCATGCCGTAGTTTTTTGTTTTAAAAAAAAGTCTAAAATATTTTTAGACTTTTGTAAAAATCATCTGAATGTTATTTTTTAATTTCTTTTTTATCAGTGATAACAGCTGGTAATAATTTATTAGGTGTTGGAACTGCTAGATCTTTTAATTGGGAATCGGAATTAGAATTTAATAATTCTAAACTTTTTGGTTTTAAATCTAGTGTTCTAAAGCGTTGCGAATAATCTATTGTTTGGATAGTATTGTCCTTATTTACTAATTCTTGAGGTTTTCTGGTAGCAGAAATACTGTATGAAAATGGAGTATTACTTTGACCTTGATTAAGTTCAACTACATCAAATCCTGACGCAGATTTATTTGTAACATATACTCCATTACATTCTCCCTCTAATTGAATAAAAATTTTAATTGGATTATTCTCGTCAACTAAGATGTTTGATGATAGAATTGGATCTAAAGTAATATGAACTCTTCCGTTTTGTAATTGCCCTGTGCCAAAATCTTGAAATAGATCTTGAGGCGCAGAGATTGCGGCCATTACATGGGTTTTGTTTTTATGTTCAATGGTTGTAACGTTACTACCTGAACCTATAACATTTGCAAAATAACTAGAATTTGAATTGTTTGTTCGATATGCGTCATAATAGGAACCTCCGATAATAGCACAAAAATAGGTATAAACATTATATGCTGATGAAAAACCAGAAAAAGCAGTACCAGTAGTTAAGGTAAACTCACCGTAAGATCCAACAGAATTTCCTTTTGCACCTAAACCAGCTGTTAATGTAGTTGCATTGCCAGGGGTTCTAATTTGTAATGTATTATTTCCTGTACCATTAAAAGCTCCTGCAGCACCCGAAGTTGCATTTAAGTAAGAGGAAATTCCCGATCCTGTTGCTGTATTACTTGTTGTACGAATTCCAATGGCTCCTACTGCATCTATTGCTGCCCCTGCGTTAGTTCTTTGGTTAGTAACTTGCAGAACGTTAGGTACATTTGTATTACCAATGATGGTGGCAGTAGGTTGATTCCCTTTGGAAAAAGCGTAAAATGCTCCACCTGTTCCTGAGTTTTCTGTACGTAACGCTATCCCTGATGAAGAATTCACAGCTCTAATGGCATCGGCAGAGCCAGAAACAGTTGATTTAATTCCGGCATAGGTATTAGAATTTGAAGCTCCAGTGATTTGAATAGCTGAATAGGGATTCGTTGTACTGTAATCGTCAGCATAAAAATTAACCCCTGAACCTGTATTGTCTAAAATACTTGAAATTGCAATTTGATTGGGTTTGTAAATATTAGTAGTTTGTCCAGCAATTCCAGGGGTGTTGGAATTGTTTAAAATAAACATTCCATCATCATTAGTGTTATTATTTATAATAGTGACTGCACCCGCATCTGCAATTATATTGCGTCCTGCACCAGCTCCACCTTGATCATAGGCTTGGTCTAATGTATTTTTATCTGTATTTGTTGCATTACCTTGTATGGCAACCCATTTAGTACCATCCCAGTAATAAAAGCCTCTTCCAATTGTAGTATTAGTATTAAATATTAATGTACCAACTTCTAATACATTGTTATTAGTGTTAGGATTTTCTACTGGAAAAGCTGTATTTAAATTGGTTAACGAAATACGAGGGATAAGGATCCCTGCATTTGTAGATTGGATGTCGAGAGCTGCTTTTGGAGTTGCAGTTCCTACTCCCACTTGAGCTTTAGCGCTAATAAACGCTAATGTAAAACATGTTAATAATATAAGTTGCTTTTTCATAGTAAGGGGATTTTATGTTAATTAACTGTTAATTTTTTTATAATTTATAAAATCCAACT
>CAVBJB010000087.1:0-7138 GCA_963595625.1 Lachnospiraceae bacterium
GAACTAGAGTCTCCTGTTACAGTATTTGCAACTTCAGCCGCATAATCTAAAATGTCAATTTTATTATAATCTTTAGTTTTTTCTATTCCTAAAGCCTTTTTAACTCCTGCATGAAAAACATCCTCATAATCTACTTTATCTACAAACTTTTTAGCTAAAGCTTGGTTTGGATATTGAGCTGATAAATTTTCTGCAAAGCTATTTAAGCTATCAATACTTATTTTACGTGATTTTGAGATATCTGATACGATAGTACTCCAAACAGAGTTAAGAAGTGTTAAATTTTGCTCCTTGTTTGCTTCACTTATATTGTTTTGTAAATACGGTTCTACAGCACTTTTGTATTTACCGTGTCTAATAACCTCCATTTTAATCCCTGTTTTATCTTGTAGATCTTTATAGAATAAAATTTCGGTTCCTAAACCTCTAAAATCAAATTGACCTACTGGATTTAAATAGATCGTATCTGCAATTGAGGATACGTAGTAGTCTCTTTGTGCAAAAACGTCAGCGTAAGAAACTACGAATTTACCAGAGGTTTTAAAATCCTCTAAACTTTTACGTAATTCTGTTAACTGAGCTAAACCTAATCCAGAAGTTGAGTTTACTAAAGTGATCCCTTTAATTTTATCATCTGTTTTAGCATTTTCTAAGGCTCTTAATACATCTACAAAACCATCGTTATTAATTTGCGTATATTCAAAATCCTTAATATAGTATTGTCCGCCGTAATCGTTACTTACTTTAGACAAATCTAATTCTATTACAGAATTTGATTTAACTTGAACTTTGTTAGAGCTTCCTCCAAATAAAGATCCAATAAGAATTAATCCGAAAAACAGGATCATAAAAAACAAAAACAGCCCTACAACAGTGGCTAATACATTTTGAATAAATTTCATACTTTAAGATGTTTCTATTTACATTAGTAGTATCAATATTTAATTTGTTACACCTTTTATAAAAAAAATTTTGTTATAAAACTATACCTAAATGCAATCTTTAGTTCATTTGTTTTATTTATTTTTGCGCCATGCAATCTTACAATCAAGTTATATTATCAATAGGGAGTAACCAAGGCGATCGTTTAAAAAACTTAACGAATTGCATTGAGCTAATCCACAATAAAATAGGTACAGTTACCAAGGTTTCTAGGGCTTTCCAGTCTCCAGCATGGGGATTTGTTAGTGAGGCTTTTTATAATGCTGCACTTTTAATTCAGACTCCCTTTGAGGCTGAAAAAGTATTGGCAAAAATTGTAGAAATAGAAACACAGTTAGGTAGAATTAGGACCGAAGATGAGGGGTATCAGCCTCGAACTATTGATATAGATATCATTGATTTTAATCAGCAAATCATAGAAACACCAAACTTGCAAATACCGCATCCGCAAATGCAAAATCGTAAGTTTGTGTTGTTACCTATTCAGGATTTTTATCCAGATTGGGAGCATCCTTCATTAAAACTTTCTTTACAAAGTTTACTTACTAATTGTTCGGATTTAAGTGAACTGGAAGTAGTTTGCGAATTAAAAAATCCAATACACGATATAAAATTATATCAATGCAATTACATATCGATAGAAGGGAATATTGGAGCTGGAAAAACTACATTATCTACTAGAATTTCGGAAGATTTTAATGCAAAACTTATCTTAGAGCGTTTTGCAGATAATCCATTCTTACCTAAATTTTATAACGATCCGGTTCGATATGCTTTTCCATTAGAAGTTTCCTTTTTAACCGATAGATATAAACAATTAACAGACGATTTATCGCAATTTGATTTGTTTAAAGATTTTGTAGTAACAGATTACCACATTTTTAAATCTTTAATTTTTGCTAAAGTTACTTTAGGTGAAGATGAATATAAGCTTTATAAAACCATGTTCGACATTATTTATAAAGAAATGCCAAAACCAGATTTATATGTGTATTTATATCAAAACCCTAAACGTTTATTAGAAAACATTAAACTTAGAGGTCGTAGTTACGAGCAAGATATTAAAAGTGAATATTTAGAGAAGATTAATCAAGGATATTTAGATTACATTAAAACACAAACGGATTTAAACTCTATTATCATTGACGTTTCAGAATATGATTTTGTTGAAAATCAAGAAGATTATATTACGGTTTTAAACCTAATTCAAAATAAATTAAAAGAGCGAACTAATTAGTTCGCTCTTTTTTATGCTTGTAAAGCTTGTAATTTTTGAAAGAAATCCCAAACTACAATTCCTGCAGAAACAGAAATGTTTAAAGAGTGTTTGGTACCTAATTGTGGAATTTCAATAACTCCCTCACTTGCGTCAACCACTTCCTGCTGCACACCTTTTACTTCGTTACCAAAAACTAAAGCATATTTTGTATTTCCTTCAACTGTAAAATCGTTTAACATGATCGATTGTTCAACCTGCTCTACCGAGTATACTTTTACATTATCTTGTTTTAATTGATTTACAACATCCATAACATTTTGTTCATAAACCCAATCTACAGATTCTGTTGCTCCAAGAGCGGTTTTATGAATTTCTTTATTTGGAGGAGTGGCTGTTATACCACATAAATAAATTTTTTCAATTAAAAATGCATCCGAAGTTCTAAAAACCGAACCAATATTGTGTAAACTTCTAATATCATCTAATACAATAATAATAGGTGTTTTATCAGCATTTTTAAACTCATCAACATTCATTCTGTTTAATTCGTCTAAAACTAATTTTTTCATGCTCATTACTTTATATATGCAAAAGTACAATTTCTTTTATTAAACTTAATACATTAATTTAGAACTAAAACTTGTTTAAAATTTATGGTAGATACATATATATGTACTAATTTTGCCTCCCAAAAAAACATATAAAATGGATAATTTTATCATTAAGTTTATTTCTTCTCAATTATTAGTTTACATTTCTAGGTGTTTACTAGGTTTTTTGATAGGTTATTATTTAATGTTAGCCTTTCCTGATTATGAGTTGTTTTGGGGATTAATTTCTATTATTTTAGTAATTTCTCCAGAAGGTAAAGATGCCAGAAAACTTACCATGGATCGTGTAAAGTCTAATTTTATAGGTTCGTTAGTTGGTTTATTATGTGTATTTTTAAATCCTAATCCAACAGTTCCACTAGTAATGTTAGGAATTATATTTACGTGTATTATATGTCATTTTTTTAAAGTTATGAACATGGCGCGTGTGGCCATAGTTGCCTTGCTAATTGTATTGTTACAAAAACACGTGTCTGATATTAATCTGGCTCCAATACTAAGATTTTCAAGCGTAGCAATAGGTTGTTTAATTGGTTTATTAATTACCGTGATAACATCAATCCTAATTAAAAAATTAAAAATTAAATATAATTTAGAAGATTAAGTCACTCCAAAACGAGTGACTTTTTTTGATTTTAAGAACTTAGTTTCTTACCGTATATTTGTTTTTTTAAATTAAATCATCATCATGTCTGCAAAGGAAAAAGAAAAGAAAGAAACGCCGTTAATGCAACAATACAACCAAATTAAAAGTAAGTATCCAGATGCTTGCTTACTATTTCGTGTGGGCGACTTTTATGAAACCTTTGGGGAAGATGCTGTGCGTACAGCAAAAGTTTTAGGAATTACTTTAACCAAGCGTGGTGCAGGATCTAGTAGTGAGACAGAATTAGCGGGTTTTCCGCATCACTCCTTAAATGTTTATTTACCAAAACTGGTAAAAGCAGGATTGCGTGTGGCTATTTGCGATCAGTTAGAAGATCCTAAAACTACCAAAACTATTGTAAAGCGTGGAGTTACAGAATTAGTAACACCAGGAGTAGCTATTAATGACGAAGTATTATCTGCTAAAAGCAACAACTTTTTAGCAGCAGTACATTTTGGTAAAAAATCTTCTGGGATTGCATTTTTAGATGTTTCTACGGGAGAATTTTTAACTTCTCAAGGAAACGATGAGTACATTGATAAGCTATTACAAAACTTTAAACCAAGCGAAGTTTTAGTTCAAAAAAACAATAAAAACCATTTTTTACACCGCTTTGGTGCGGATTTTAATTTATTTTATTTAGAAGATTGGGTTTTTAAAGATGACTTTGCCAACGAGTCATTAACCAATCACTTTAAAACAAATTCTTTAAAAGGTTTTGGAATAGATGAACTTTCGGACGGAATAATTGCATGTGGAGCTGTACTATACTATTTGTCAGAAACCCAACACAACCGTATTCAACACATCTCTAACGTGCAACGCATTGCTGAGGATGCTTACGTTTGGATGGATCGTTTTACGATTCGAAATCTAGAACTTTACGGATCTAACAACCCAAATGCAACCACACTTTTAGATGTTATAGACAAAACCTTATCTCCAATGGGAGGTCGTTTATTAAAACGCTGGTTAGCTTTACCATTAAAAGACAAAGAAAAAATAAACCAACGCCTTGAAGTTGTTTCGTATTTAAAAGAAAATACAGAAACTCTACAAGCTATACAATACCAAATTAAACAGATTTCAGATCTTGAGCGATTAATATCTAAATTGGCTACGGGTAAAATTTCTCCCCGCGAAATTATTTATTTAAAACAATCACTGGATGCTGTTATCCCAATTAAAAAATTAGCGCTTCAATCCTCAAACGAGGCCTTGCGTGTTATTGGCGATAGTTTACACAGTTGCGAATTACTTCGCGAAAAAATTGAAACTACCATACACCCAGACGCTCCCGTGGCGCTAAACAAAGGTAACGCAATTGCTAGCGGTATTAATGAGGAGTTAGACGAGCTTCGTGCCATTTCTACTTCTGGTAAAAGTTTCTTAGAAGCTATTGAAAAACGCGAAAGCGAAGCAACCGGAATTCCGTCTTTAAAAGTAGCTTTTAACAATGTATTTGGATATTACATTGAGGTGAGAAACACACATAAAGACAAAGTTCCAGATACTTGGATCCGTAAGCAAACTTTAGTTAGTGCAGAGCGTTACATTACAGAAGAATTAAAAGTATACGAAGCTAAAATTTTAGGTGCCGAGGAGCGCATTTCTAAAATTGAAGCCGAAGTGTACGAAAAGTTCATTATGTGGTGTGCGCAATACATACAACCGGTACAATTAAATGCAAGTTTAGTGGCCCAGTTGGACTGTTTACAATCGTACACCCAATTAGCCTTAACACAAAACTATGTTAGACCCGTTTTAGAGGATGGTTTTACACTAGAAATTAAAGACGGACGTCACCCGGTAATCGAGAATCAATTACCTATTGGCACGCCTTACATTGCTAACGACGTGTATTTAGATAACGACACCCAACAAATCATTATGATCACTGGTCCTAATATGTCTGGTAAATCGGCAATTTTGCGCCAAACGGCTATCATAGTCTTACTGGCGCAAATGGGAAGTTTTGTACCTGCAACCGAGGTTAAAATGGGAATTGTAGACAAAATATTTACACGCGTGGGGGCCTCAGATAACATATCCATGGGAGAATCTACCTTTATGGTCGAGATGAACGAAACCGCATCAATTCTTAACAACTTAACCAACCGCAGTTTGGTTTTGTTAGACGAAATTGGACGCGGAACCTCTACCTACGATGGTATTTCCATAGCATGGGCCATTGCGCAATACATTCATCAAAGTCCAAACAGAGCCAAAACATTATTTGCCACGCATTACCACGAACTTAACGACATGCACGAGCAATTTAACCGAATTAAAAACTACAACGTATCTGTAAAAGAACTTAAAGACAACGTACTTTTCCTACGAAAGTTAGTTCCGGGAGGTAGCGCACATAGCTTTGGTATTCACGTAGCTAAAATGGCCGGAATGCCAACCGAGGTGATAAATCAGGCGCAAAAAATATTAAAAAAGCTCGAAAACAGCCATAAAAACAACGCCAAACTAGATCTCAAAACGCAAGACATTCAGCTAAGCATGTTTAGTATGGGTGACCCAATTTTAGAGGAAATTCGTGAGGATTTATCTCAATTAGACATCAATACCCTAACGCCAGTGGAGGCACTTATGAAACTGAATGAACTGAAAAAGAAATTAAGTAATGCCTAAAAAAAATAAAATCTATAGAAGGACAAAGTATATTATTTACAAAGAAACCCTTGTTAATTTTCAAGACCATCTTTGGGCTTTTATAGGATCTTTTCTAGGCTTAGGAATAATTACTTTTTTACATTACAAAGTATTAAATCCTGAAGGTTTAACCTTGTTAATTGGTTCTTTTGGTGCTACATGTGTTTTAATTTATGGAGCAGTAAATAGCCCATTGGCCCAACCCCGAAACTTAATTTTAGGCCATTTTATCTCGGCATTAATCGGCGTAACTTGTTTTAAATTAATGCCAAATTATATATGGGTTGCCGCACCGCTAGCCGTATCTTTAGCCATAATTGCCATGCAAATTTTAAAAGCTTTGCATCCGCCAGGTGGAGCAACTGCTTTAATTGCAGTTACAGGCGGAACCACAATTACAGATCTAGGATATACGTATGCTTTTTCGCCTGTTTTATCAGGCGTTCTCATACTTTTTATAGTAGCCTTAGTGTGTAACAACATCCCCAAAAACCGAAAATATCCTTTAAAATCCTTACGATATAAAAAATAACCGAATGTTTATGCATTCGGTTTTTTTATTTTGGGCGTTCGAGCGGGCCATACGCTATATCTTTACAAAAGCCAGAAAAAGGCTTTTGTAAAGGATGCCGCTGCTGTCCCTAACGCAAAGGAGTCCAAAAGTCCAAAGTAGACAAGTCCAAAGTTTAAAGTTTTAAAAATATTTTTTTTCAGAATAAAACTTAATTAAAATAAAAAGAGCGAACTTTAAAAGTTCGCTCTTAGTTTTATAATAATTTTACTGGTAAACCTATACTTCCTTCTAAATTGATGTTCCAATCTTTTTCCCAATCCGAATTAAAATCGGTATTAATAACATAAAAGTTATAATCCGCTTTGTATTGGTTATAAAGCTCTAGCATTTGTTTGTTGTATTTATATTTTTCACCATATAAACTGGTAGTTACAAACACGGTTGGTTTGTTTAGATCCATTTTTATTTCAGAATCGTCTTTAAATTTAAAAAAAGAAATAAAATCTTCTTTAATCTTTAAAAATATTATTAAAGCAATTGTC
>CAVBJB010000088.1:0-4824 GCA_963595625.1 Lachnospiraceae bacterium
ATGTTAACACTATAGAAAATCATATTAAACACACGCATTTACACATTGATGCGCCCCATAAACATGATTTTTACGTAACTATAATTTTTACGAAAGGAACCGGAAAACACGAAATTGATTTTGAAACTTACGATATAATACCTGGGAGTATGTTTTTTTTAAAACCAGGGCAAATACACAACTGGATATTGTCTGAGGACATATCTGGTTACATATTTTTTCATACCGTTTCCTTCTTCGAAAAAGATTTTACGCGCAATCACATACAAAGTTTTCCTTTTTTTTATTACGACCAAGCCAGTCCGGTTTTAAATGTTAAGGAAGAAAAAATAAACTATATAACTGCATTATTTACTGCCATGCTCGAGGAGAGCAAAACCATTGAAATTTTTAAAGCAGAAAAAATATTAACGCTAATACATTTGGTTTATATAGAATGTTCTAGACTAATAATGGGAAAGGAACAGAAACAAGAAACCACAAAAAACAGTTATACCAGGCAGTTTAAAGACTTTCAGCAATATGTTGAAGATCACTACAAAACAGAAAAATCTGCCACTTTTTACGCAGACAAACTTAACATTTCTCCCAAACACTTAAATAGAATTTGCCAAAATGTTATTGCTAAAACAACAACTGAGTATATTACAGAGCGTGTGTTGTTAGAGGCTAAACGCGAAATAATCTACCAAAAAAAATCTTTAGCAGAAATTGCTTATGATTTAGGTTACGAGGATTATGCATATTTTTCGAGAATTTTTAAAAAACACTTTAACAAAACCCCCTCCGAATTTATTAACAAATATAGATAATGTACATTGTTAAGATAATTACTATCTTTGTAAGCTGAATTTATAATAATGAGACTTCATAGAAACTTAGTATTTACGGTTATAGACTCTGTAATGATGATCTATAACGAAAATCAATATGCAGATAAAGTAGTAGCGTTAGCGCTAAAAAAAGATAAACGTTGGGGAAGCGCCGACAGAAAATTTGTTGCCGAAACTATTTACGAAATGGTTCGCTGGAAACGTTTATACTCTGAGATTGCGGATGTTAAAGAACATTACACAAGAGACAACGTGTGGAAAATGTTTGCTGCATGGGCTGTTTTAAGAGGTATTAAATTACCAGATTGGAGATATTTTGAAGAAACTCCTGAGCGCAAAATTAAAGGACGTTTTGACGAACTTTCTAAAATCAGAAAATACCGCGAGTCTATTCCGGATTGGATGGATGAAGTAGGTGTTGCAGAGTTAGGAGAAGAACTTTGGACAAAAGAAATTAAAGCTCAAAACCAACAAGCTAAAGTAGTATTACGTGTTAATACTTTAAAAACGACAAAAGAGAAGTTAAGAGCCATCTTAATGGATAATGATATTGATGCAGAATTTGATCCAAATTACCCATCAGCTTTAATTTTAAAAGAACGTGCAAACGTATTTATGACTCAAGCTTTTAAAGATGGTTTATTTGAAGTTCAAGACGCATCTTCGCAATTGGTAGCACCATTTTTAGAAGTAGAACCTGGAATGCGTGTGGTAGACACATGTGCAGGTGCAGGAGGTAAATCTTTACATTTAGCTGCGATGATGGAAAATAAAGGGCAATTAATTGCAATGGATTTATACGAAAGTAAATTAAATCAATTAAAATTAAGAGCACGTCGTAACGGAGTTCATAATATTGAGCCTCGTGTAATCGAAAGCACTAAAACAATTAAAAAATTAATTGAAAAAGCTGATCGTGTATTAATCGACGCTCCTTGTAGTGGATTAGGTGTTTTAAAAAGAAACCCTGATAGTAAATGGAAATTACAGCCAGAATTTATTGACAACATCCGTAAAGTTCAGGCTGAAGTTTTAGAAAGCTATTCTAGAATTGTAAAACCAGGTGGTAAATTAGTTTATGCTACTTGTTCTGTTTTACCATCAGAGAATCAATTACAAGTTGAAAAATTCTTAGCTACTGAGGCAGGAAAACAATTCAAATTTGAAAAAGACGTTAAAGTATTAGCATCTGAATCTGGTTTTGACGGTTTTTACATGGCTCAATTCACTAAGAAATAACCTACCCTACTACTAACCAAAACTTTATGAAAAAAACAATTACTCTATTTGCCCTTGCAGTTTCTTTATTTGCAACGGCACAAACCCCTGATGTAGTAGCTTATTACCAAGGTGTAGATTTTAATTTAAATGGTTTAGCTCTTAAAAATCAGCTAGCAACTAAAATTTCAAACACACACACAAACGTATTGGTTTATTCACAATCTTGGGAAGCATTAAAAATTACAGATGCAAATGCTGGAAATACCAATCAAGTGGTTTTACTATACGGTTGGGAAAATGGATCAGATAATGATTATACTAACGATTTATATCGTGACAATACCTTACAAGATCCTGGAAGCGAAGGAATGTACTGGAATAGAGAACATACATTTGCTAGAAGTTTAGGTAATCCAAACTTAGATACCGGAGATTTAGCACCTAATGCTGATATCCATCATCTAAGAGCATCTGATAAGAGAAGAAATGCTAACAGAGGGAATTTACCTTTTAAAACCGGTAGCGGAAATTCAAGAGAAATCTCTGGAGGATGGTATCCGGGTGATATTTGGAAAGGTGATGTAGCCAGAATGATGATGTACATGTATGTTAGATATGGCGAGAGATGCTTACCTAGCGCTGTTGGTGTAGGAAGTTCAGCTAATACTCCAGATGCAATGATTGATTTATTTTTGCAATGGAATGCAGAAGATCCAGTTTCTGAACTAGAAATTCAGCGTAACAATTATTTAGGCACAACAACTAACACATACGGTCAAGGAAATAGAAATCCTTTTATTGACAATCCGTATTTAGCTACTAAAATTTGGGGAGGAACACCAGCTCAAGACACATGGGGAACTTTATCTACCGGTACGGTTGCACCATTTGTTTATAAAGTTAAAATATACCCAAACCCATCCAACGGAACGTTTACAGTACAAGCCCAGGACATTATATCTTCTATCGAAATATTTAATGTAACTGGACAAAAAATTAAAGTTTTACAAAGTAATGACACTTCTAAAACAATTCAAGTAAATGACTTACCTTCGGGAGTTTATATGGTTAGTGTAAAAACTAAATCTTTTACAGAGACCAGAAAAGTTGTTATAAATTAAAAAAAGAGAGATGATTAAATCATCTCTCTTTTTTATTTATTAACGATTCATATCGTCTTGCATCTTCTTTAAAAATTCAAAATTATTTTCTGTACCCACCATATTCTTTTTAACAAACTGGATAGCATTCATCATATCGTTTGTTGAGTTTTTATCATTTCCATCTGTAAGCATGTTTCTTAAAATTAATACACGTTGTTGGATAAAATCAGATAATAACAGATCATCTCTACGAGTACCTGAATTTAAAAGATCAATAGCTGGGAAAATACGTTTGTTAGAAATTCTTCTGTCTAATTGAACCTCCATGTTACCCGTTCCTTTAAATTCTTCAAAAATAACCTCATCCATTTTAGAACCTGTTTCGGTAAGAGCTGTAGCAATAATTGTTAAAGAACCTCCGTCCTCGATGTTACGAGCAGCTCCAAAAAAACGTTTTGGTTTTTGTAAGGCATTAGCATCAACCCCACCAGAAAGCACTCTACCACTTGGTGGTTGCGTTGTATTATAAGCACGAGCTAAACGTGTAATTGAGTCTAATAAAATAACAACATCATGACCACACTCTACTAAACGCTTAGCTTTTTCTAATGTAATATTAGCCACATCTACGTGTTTTTTTGCTGGTTCATCAAATGTTGAAGCAATAACCTCAGCGTCTACATTACGCATAATGTCTGTAACCTCCTCTGGACGCTCATCAATTAATAAAACTATTAAATAAGCCTCCGGATGGTTAGCTGAAATTGCATTGGCTACTTCTTTTAAAAGCGTTGTTTTACCCGTTTTAGGCTGAGCTACAATCATAGCACGCTGTCCCTTACCAATTGGAGCAAACATATCGATTATACGCGTTGATGGTGTACTTCTTATACCATCTAAATCAAATTTTTCAGTCGGGAAAATTGGAGTTAAATGCTCAAAAGCTATACGGTCCTGAATTGTTTTAGGGTCGTACCCGTTAATTTTACTTACTTTAATTAAAGGATAATGACGTTCTTGGTCTTTTGGTGGGCGAACTTGACCTCGTACAGTATCTCCGGTTTTTAAACCAAACTTTCGGATTTGTGACTGTGATACGTAAATATCGTCTGGAGATTGTTGGTAATTAAAATCAGATGATCTTAAAAATCCATTTCCTGTTTCAGAAATATCTAAAACCCCTTCTGCCTCAATAATTGCATCAAATTCAAAGTTAGGATCTTTAAATTTGTTTCGTTGGTTTTGGTTGTTGTTTTGTTTATAATCGTTATTTTCTCGAGTCGAAAGCTCTGTAGAATCTGGCGAATCTTGTGATTGAATAATTTCTGCAGAAACTGCTTGTTCTTGGTCATTCAATCTTAAGTCGTTTTCTGAATTTCTCTCTGAATTTCTCTCTGAATTTCTCTCTGAATTTCTTTCTGAATCAGAGTTTACATCAGAATCGTTTGGTGTTTCAAAGTTTTTATTTTGACGTTTGTCAAAGCGAGGTCTTTGATTTTTATCGTGGTTACGATCGTTGTTATTACGTTTACGTAAATTTCTATTTTCGTTATTTTTCTGATTAGATTCGTTCTCTAAAGATGGAGTCGTTTCTTGTGTTTTTTCAACAGATACTTCAGAATCAGATTCTTGCGTAGGAGGATTTTGCTGTTGATTTTTATTAGGAG
>CAVBJB010000088.1:4834-7069 GCA_963595625.1 Lachnospiraceae bacterium
CTTCAGTATCTTCCGAAATTTGTTCTACAATTTCTGGAGTTTTTTCTGTTTTTTCAGAAGTAGTATTCTCAGTTACTTCAGTTGTTACAGGTTTTTCTTCAACATTTTTTTTAGGTCTTCCTCTTTTACCTTTAGGAGCCTCAACTGGAGCCTGATTTGCTGGTGTGTTGTCACCTACTTTATTTTGAATTGCTTCTATAATATCATTTTTTTTAGCAACTGGAGCTAAGTCTACTTGTAATGCTTTTGCAATTTCTTTTAAATCTGCAACGCTCTTTTTCTTTAGATCAGAGATATCTAACATATAATGTTTAGGAATTTAAGGGTAATAATAAAATATATTATTAAATTTAACAGGCATCGGTTTAAAAAACATTTTTTTAACACACGATGATTGAAGGAGTTATGATAATTATAATGCAATAATACAAAAAATATTGTTCGTAAAATAGTTTTTTAAAAAAACTTAGCTTACTTTTGCTTAACAACAATATTTAAAACCTATGTTACAACGTATACAAACCGTTTATATGGCCATAGTTTTTGTATTAAGCGGGGTTTTATCTTTAATTTTACCTTTGTGGTATGATTTAGAAGGCAAAAAAATTCTGGCTCCAACTAGTGGTATTTTTGTTGGATTATTCGGAATTTCAGCCGCGCTTGCTGCTTATGCAATTGTGACTTATAATAACAGACAAAGACAGTTTGTGGTAAACAGACTTAATATAATATTAAACGTTTTATTACTAGGATTATTTGTATTCCGATCACTAAACTTATCCGGAGAAATTGAAATTTCTGAGAAGGGTATTGGGATGTTTCTTCCTGTTCTATCTATCTTATTCTTGTTTCTTGCGAACAAAGCCATTAAGAAGGACGAAGATCTTGTAAAATCTGTAGATCGCTTAAGATAAACCTATCATCTTAGTTTATTAGTGCGCTAAAAAAACCGAAGTTTTCACTTCGGTTTTTTTTATTTCTTACCTATCTCTATTGCTTCAAGGTTTTTAATTTCTCCCTTATCAATTTCAAAACGCAACATCGTTCTTACTTGATGAAAGCCGTGTTTACCACAAGCTCCAGGATTCATGTGTAAAGATTTAAGTTCTTGATCAAACTGTACTTTTAAAATATGAGAATGACCGCAAATAAATAACTTTGGTGGATTTTTTTTTATTTCTTCCCTAATTCGTAAATCGTATTTACCGGGATAACCACCAATATGAGTAATCCAAACATCAACACCTTCACACATAAAACGGTTGTGTAAAGGAAATTCTAAACGTGCCTTTGCATCATCAATATTACCGTACACCGCACGTAAAGGTTTCAAAGCTTTTATACCATCTGTAACTTGTAAATCCCCAATATCACCGGCATGCCAAACTTCATCTGCTTGTTTTACGTATTTTAAAATTGTATCATCAATATAACTGTGCGTATCTGATAATAAAAGTATTTTTTTCAATTTTTATTTTTGTTTTGTATAGAACAAAATTAACTCTTTTATCGCATCTGTACAAACACTACAAAAATCATGAGCTTCATTGGTGTGCATTCTACAATTTTGATGCGGAATATAAACTTTACCGTTTTTTATACCTTCATAAACTCCTACCCTATCGTCTTTAAAAAGTGTTGCATCTGTAGGTATTGGAGTATCTTTAGCTAATTTATTTTTCCATTTAGAATCAAAATTTACTAAAGTCGTGTTGTTTTTATTCCACGGTTCAATATCTAATGGGATGGTATTGCTAAAAATATCGTCTTCATAAAAATACTCATCCGCTAATCCAGCAAAGCTATGTCCAAATTCGTGTACCACAACAGCATCAAATGTTTGGTCATAAATAGAGGTTAAGGTATATGCGTTGTAAATTCCGCCACCGCCATAAACATTAGTATTAGCAATAATTATAATATGATCAGCACTTAGGCCAGCCATCTCATTATGGAGTTTAAATACTTTTGAAGTTGTTAAATATCGTTCAAAACCAAACGTATCAAAATTAGATTGCGCTACTGTATTTATATTTTTATTTTTTGAAGGAGAAGAAACACCACTGTCTTTAGATTCAGCTAAAATAGCGTAGATATTAAATTTATCTGTGTGATTTTTAAAAGCCTTATGATTGAATAAAGAGTTCAGTGTTTTTTGTGCATATTTCTCAAAAATAGGCATTTCTTCTTTGGTAAAACCTTCTGCAACAATTGCAACATTTATAGGGCTATATG
>CAVBJB010000089.1:0-2599 GCA_963595625.1 Lachnospiraceae bacterium
GTTACTAATGCAACCTCAGTTTTTTGATCGATAACCTCAATACCTAAAGTCTTGGTGTTGTTTTGGATATTTTTTTCTTGAAGCGAGGATTTTAATACCACTTCGTATTTTTTTAAGCCAACAGAATTTGCCGTCAGCATCACGGTTTGATTGATTACGTTTTGAGAAGGAGTAATGGCAAAACTTTTTGAATATACACGTTGCTTGTTTTCAAATATCTCAAGGGTAACATTCGTATTTTGTAAGGTAGCCACATGTGCAATAACCTCAATAGGAAAATCATTTTTAACATGGACATACTTGTTAGCATTTGCCTGAATTAAATGTGCATCATATACAAATGCAGTATCTCCAACTACTACAGGATAAACCTGCGTGTTGGCATTAAAAGCATAAGTATAATCTGGACCTTTTGTTTGGTTACCATCAGTTAGTAAAAGCAAAGGCATGTACGCATTTCGGTACAATTGACTCGCCTCCTGCCCTACTTGAGCTATTTGTGTTGTATTTTCTGTAAACGATAAACTATCGGGATGCGCATGTAAATTAGTCCCAAAGGTAAAAAGATCAACATCGAACTTTTCATTTAACTTCGAGTGATTTTTAAAATAAGACAACCAATCTTGTTTTGTAAACTCAGGATCTAATAAATGTAAAGAGGCTGAATTATCGATAACCACCGGTAAAGGTACCTTTTCAACCTGAAGACTTTTGGTTTTAAAAACAGGATTTATAAGTAGTAACAGTACTAAAAACACACTTAAAAAACGCAAAAAAGCTAAAACATAAACGTAAGTACGCTTAGTTTTAGCTTTAAAAATATATTGAAAATAAGATAACCCAAACGCTCCTAAAAGAGCTAAAATTATATAAATTATGGTTTGAGTATTCATGAATCAAAGTTTCTGGTTAATAGTGTGAAAATAAACCAAAAAATTGAATTAAGAAATAATATCTTACAATTAAGTTAACATTCCACCGTCAACGTTTATCACTTGACCTGTAACGTAAGCCGACATGTCTGACGCTAAGAAAACACAAGCATTTGCTACATCCTCTGGTGATCCACCACGTTTTAACGGAATAGCATCTGCCCATCCTTTAACAACCTCTGGAGCTAATTTAGCTGTCATTTCAGTCTCAATAAACCCAGGTGCAATTACGTTACAACGTATATTACGAGAACCTAACTCTAGCGCAATAGATTTAGAGAAACCTATAACCCCAGCTTTAGACGCTGCATAATTTGTTTGACCCGCGTTACCTTTAACACCAACTACAGAACTTATATTAATAATAGAACCCTTACGGTTTTTTAACATCGTTTTCTGTACCGCTTTAGTCATATTAAACACAGACTTTAAATTAACATCAATAACCACGTCAAAATCTTCCTCGCTCATACGCATTAAAAGATTATCCTTTGTGATCCCTGCGTTGTTAATTAAAATATCAATGGTACCAAACTCAGCTAAAACAGCGTCAACCAATTCTTGAGCTTGTGTAAAGTCAGCTGCATCACTTTTATATCCTTTAGCCTTAACACCTAAAGCCGTTAATTCATTTTCTAATGTTTTAGCAGCCTCCTCAGACGAGCTGTATGTAAAAGCTACGTTTGCTCCTTGTTTTGCAAAAACTTCAGCAACACCTCTACCAATACCACGTGTAGCACCAGTAATAATTGCTGTCTTTCCTTCTAACAATTTCATATAGATTTAGTTTGTAATTCGGGCAAATATAACAATTAAAACCATACAAAATCAATTTTTTAGTCCTACAAAAATTAATACAATTTGGGCGTTCCAAAAATTAAAAATTTTTGTCGGGTGTTCGCTAGTCGCTCTTAAAACCTCCATTTCATTCCGTTTTTAAGGAGCTTCAACAAGCGCTCACCCCCTAACGCGCTGCGCCGTCACTGGTATTTTGGTAATATTTTAAGCTAATAATAGTTATGCCAATAAAGTAAATTAACATGCTTGCTACCCAAAAATAATAGCCCAAGCCATAGCTAGTTATTTGCCCTTTATGGCCAGCTTCATTAATAATCATGGTCTCAAAATTTAAAAAATACAAGGCACATAATACCGCTGCTAAAGCAAATATTCGCTTTATTTTAAAATTCGGAAGAACCCATGCCATGAGTAACATAGGATTTGCTAGCCAACAAATAATTAAACTGCCACTAAAAATAGATAGCCAACCTACAAGCAAAAGACCGAAACCCTGCATATAATCAGAACTTTTATTTTCTACCTCATACGTAGGGAATATAAGTGCAAGTATAAACAACAAAGCACTTAATATAAATGGCCATCTTAAATTTAATTTCATACTTTTTAATTTTAAACGTTTTAAAAGATTGAATCTTATTAAATATGTACTGAATTTTTTAAATTGTTATAGGCTTTTTTGCGTTAAGGATTGCAGCCTTGTTTGAGCTCCTTTTGGTACGTAATGAAATGGAGTAACCAAAGAGCGAGGGCGGAAAGCCTGACGCGTAAAAAACGACGATAGGAGTTTTTGTACGGGGAACGCACAATGTAGGAAAAATTAGAGCAAAAAAAAACAGCTTAGAGGGGTCTAAACTGTTTTTTTATAA
>CAVBJB010000089.1:2609-4645 GCA_963595625.1 Lachnospiraceae bacterium
GGATGTTGATGATCTCTACGTTCTCGTCTGCTTTTAAATACTTACGTAATTTTGCAATATAAACGTCCATAGAGCGAGAAGTAAAGTAATTATCGTCTCTCCAAATTTTTGTTAATGCTAACTCACGAGGCATTAAATCATTTTCGTGAAGGGCTAACATTTTTAATAATTCGTTCTCTTTTGGAGATAATTTAATTGGCTCTTGCCCTGGGAAAGTTAAAGAACGTAATTTTGAATTTAGGTGGAATTTACCAATTTCGAATTCAAATTTAGCGTTATCTGTTTTAACTTCTGTTGCTTTACGTTGTAGGATTGCGCGGATTTTCATTAATAAAACCTCTGAATCGAAAGGTTTGTTTAAATAATCGTCTGCTCCAACTTTATATCCTTTTAACACATCCTCTTTCATTGACTTAGCAGTAAGGAAGATGATTGGAATTTCTTTATTTTTTTCTCTGATTTCTCTTGCTAACGTATATCCGTCTTTGTAAGGCATCATAACGTCTAAGATACATAAGTTGTATGTGTCTTTTTTAAATTTTTCGAAACCTTCCATTCCGTTTTTAGCAAGGGTTACATCAAAATCATTTATTGTTAAATAATCTTTAAGTACCGCTCCAAAGTTTGGATCGTCTTCTACTAATAGAATTTTTTTGTTCATTACATCCATTTTTTCTATTTTATTAGTGGCATTTTAATTGTAAATGTAGAGCCTTTTCCTTTTTCACTCTCTACCGTGATTTGACCATTATGGTCGTCGACTATTTTTTTAACGTATGCAAGGCCTAAACCGTGTCCTTTTACATTGTGAATGTTTCCTGTATGTTCGCGGTAAAACTTCTCGAAAACACGTTTTACTGCTGTTTTACCCATTCCTTGTCCGTGGTCTTTTACTTTAATTGTAATAGAGTCTGGTGTGGTGTTTAGGGTTGTAACTTCAATCTTAGGGGCATCTGGAGAGTACTTTATGGCGTTATCTAATAAGTTAGTCATAACGTTAGTAAAGTGTACTTGGTTTAAATTAACCTGGGTTGACTCTGCATCAAGGTTAATTTGAATGTCTCCTTCTCGATCCTCTATAATTAAATTTACGTGATCTATTGCATCTTCAATAATATCATGAATGTTATGAGGCTCTTTTTTGATGTCTAATTCGTTACGTTCCAGTCTCGAAATTTGTAAGACATTATTTACTTGAGCTAACATGCGTTTGTTTTCTTCTTTTATCATCCCTAGGTAACGATGTACTTTTTCGGCATCGCTGAATATTTTAGGGTTTTTAATTGAATCTAACGCTAAATTAATTGTGGCAATAGGTGTTTTAAATTCATGGGTCATGTTGTTAATAAAATCGGACTTAATCTCTGAGATTTCCTTTTGATTTTTTAACTGCATAATTGCGCTGTAATACGTAGCAATTATAATCACCGTGAATATTATTGATAATAGCGATAATCCAAAAACAGATGAAAATAAGTATTCGTTTTTAGTAGGAAAACTTAGTAATAACTGAAATTTAGAGGTATTGTCGTTATCAAGATAAATAGGAGTACTATAAGTAGACTCTTTATCGTAATAAAAATTTTCTGACTTAACCTTGGTAGTCATTCCACTACCGTAGATACTGAACTCAAAGTCGGTGTTAATACCGTTCTTTTTTAATTCTTGATCTAAAATTTCAAAAAGTTTTTCCTTACTTATTCTTTCTGTAATAGGGCGAATGGCTACTATGTCTTTGTAATAGATATTAAATGCTGCTTTGTCTAAAACATCTAAAGATCCGTTTTTCTCTATGGTTAAATCCGGATTTTTATTTCCTTTAATTGAGCTGTTATCTAATATGCTACCATTATATATTTGTGTTTTCCTTTTCGATGTAAAACTATAAACAGAACTCGAGTCGGCATTTTTATCAAATAACGATTTATTAATATCGTAATCCGCTCGGACTAATGTATTGGAATAAATTATTCTCTCATTAGTAGTTGGGTTTCGCTCTTCATATATGATTTCTTTAAAATCGGATGTTTTTGGAC
>CAVBJB010000089.1:4655-7047 GCA_963595625.1 Lachnospiraceae bacterium
TTTTTGGACTATGGCCTAAACTGTCTTTAAAAGAATTATATTGTCTATAGAATTCCGTTATTTCATCTTGGGTAAGGTTTTCACTTACACTACTTAAAACCTGAGAAACATTATACTTAAACTGTTCCCGGTTATTTTCTAAAGAAGAATAAAGCCAAAATAATTGTACGGCAATAATTCCAACAATAGAAATACTCATTAAAACTATTAATAGTTTAAAACGTAAATTACTATTCATAACCAAAATTAATATTTTAACAGGGCTACTCGGTTTAAATTAACCAAATATTAACAAGTTCTACTTATTAATTCTGTTAATTACTTCTGTAATCTGTTTTTTAGCTACTTCTAAATCGATGTTTTGAATGGTAAAATCTGCTAATTTAGCCTTTTCTTCATCCGACCATTGATTATTCATTCTTTCCAAAACCTCTTGTTCGCTTACACCATCTCTTAGCATTACACGCTGCACTCTAATGTTTTGGGGTGCTGTAATGAGTATGGTATAATCACAATCTTTATAGGAACCAGACTCAAATAAAATAGCTGCTTCTTTAAAAACTATTTTTTCATTCGATTTTAAAACCCATTCCCTAAAATGCTCTTTAACCAAAGGATGTATAAGTCCGTTGAGTTTGGCAAGATTTTCTGGATTATTAAATACCAATTTGGATAGTTTTTTTCGATCTAGTAATTTATCTTTTGTTAAAACGGAGGTGTCAAATAAAAATTGTATTTTATTAATAATTTCTTTTTGATTCATTAAATTTTTAGCTTCAAAATCAGCAATATATACAGAATATCCTAAATTTTTCACATATTCTATCAATGTTGATTTACCGCTTCCAATACCACCCGTAATTCCTACAATTTTTGTCATAATTTTACTTAAAAAAACATTTCAGGTAAAGCTACAATTGGCTCTTTTTTAAGCATATGTATCTTATAATATGACTTTATAAAACCTAAACCGTAACCATAAAATTGTACTAAAGTTGTGAATATTGACAATAATCCTATTTTTAAACTAGAATTTTTAATTGTTCCTTCAATACATATCAAAAATAAATATAATATATTTAAAATTAACATTTCAAATATACCATTTAACGATAATATTATAGATATAATCGATTGAAGCAGATAAACCACGGGAAACCAATATGTTAATTTAGCATAATTTGGATACCATTTATCTAAAATTGGTCTCGCCTTACCAAATTTATTTACTTGTTTATAGAATTTACTAAAATCTATCCTTCTTTTATGGTATACATAGGCGTTAGAAATTAGTTTTGTATCATAACCCAAGTTCCATAATCGTATGGAAAGATCAGGATCTTCTCCGGGATGAATTTTACCGTAGCCTTTTGTAACCTCAAAAGCTTCCTTGGATATCCCCATATTAAAACTTCGGGGCTGAAATTTATCTATTTTCTCACTTCCTCCTCTAACACCTCCTGTTGTTAAAAAAGAAGTCATGGTATGATTTATGGCTTTTTGTACATCACTAAAACTTGCATGCGCAGCGTCTGGACCACCAAAACAGTGTACAAAATTATGAGCTAAAAATTCCTCAACCGTTTGTAAATAATGAGCGGGAATTAAGCAATCCGAATCAAATATGATAAAATAATTTCCTTTAGCTTTTTCCATACCAAAGTTACGTGAGTCCCCAGGACCAGAATTAGGCTTAAAATAATAGGAAATAGAAAGTTTATCCTTATAGGACTCTATTATATGCTCGCAGGTAATTGACGATCCATCTTCTACTACTACAACTTCATAAAGTTTAGTATAGGTTTGTTGAGTTAAGCTAGATAAAAGTTCATCAATTTCATCTGGCCTATTGTATATAGGGATAATTATTGAAAATTGCATCATGGGTTTAGGAATAAAAAAACTCAATTGTTAAATCAATTGAGTTTTTTATGGTGAATAATATTATTTAATATATTCTATTTTTTGAGTTTCTCCGGTATGTACACTATCAAAAAAACCTTGTTCTTGCATCCAATCGTCACTATATATTTTACTCATATAGCGAGATCCGTGATCTGGAAAAATAACAACTACTCTACTGTTTTCATCAAATTCTCCAGCCTCTTGTAATTGTTTTATTGCCTGAAAAGCTGCTCCAGATGTATAACCTACAAAGAGTCCCTCAGTACTTGCTAAAGCTCTTGCTGCATGTGCTGCATCTTCGTCCGTCACTTTTACAAAAGTATCAATAACATCAAAATCTGTAGCTGTTGGAATTAAATTTTTACCCATACCTTCTATACGGTAAGGAAAAATTTCATTTTTATCAAATTCTCTTGTTTCGTGGTATTTTTTAAGTACTGATCCATAAGCATCTACACCTATAACACGAATTGCTGGATTTTGTTCT
>CAVBJB010000090.1:0-6983 GCA_963595625.1 Lachnospiraceae bacterium
GGTCCCATATCTCTGTGAGTTAATTTATACCATGCTTTACGGAATGCATCTTCGAACTGATCTGGGTTTTCTAAGAAACGACGACCAATTTTCTCGTATTCTGGATCAAAACGCAATGCTAAGTCAGAAGTAAGCATTGTAGGTCTTATTTTTTTGTTTGGATCGTGAGCGTGAGGAATAATTTCACCAACATTTTTAGCTACCCATTGGTGCGCTCCTGCTGGAGATTTTGTTAATTCCCAATCAAATCCAAATAAGTAAGATAAAAATAAGTTAGACCATTCTGTAGGTTTAGATGTCCAAGTAACCTCTAATCCAGAAGTAATGGTATCGCCACCATGTCCTGTTCCGTAACTGTTATGCCATCCAAAACCTTGAGCTTCTAAATCAGCTGCTTCGATATCGACACCAACGTGATCTGCAGATGCAGCACCGTGCGTTTTACCAAATGTGTGTCCACCGGCAATTAATGCAAATGTTTCTTCATCATTCATAGCCATACGAGCAAACGTATCTCTAATATCTTTAGCTGATGCTAATGGATCTGGATTACCGTCTGGTCCTTCTGGGTTTACATAAATAAGACCCATTTGTACTGCTGCTAATGGATTTTCTAAATTACGTGTGCGGTGTTTTTCACTATCTGTATCTTCAGATATGATTACGCCATCTCCTTCAACACCTGTAGAACCACCTTTACCGTATCTAATATCTCCAGCTAACCAAGTATCCTCAGATCCCCAATATACATCTTGATTTGGCTCCCATACATCTGCACGTCCTCCAGCAAATCCAAGCGTTTTGAATCCCATTGATTCTAAAGCAACGTTACCTGTAAGGATCATTAAATCCGCCCACGAAATTTTTCTACCGTATTTTTGTTTAATTGGCCATAATAATCTACGTGCTTTATCTAAAGACACATTATCTGGCCACGAGTTTAAAGGCGCAAAACGTTGCTGACCTTCACCACCTCCACCACGTCCGTCTTGTACACGGTACGTACCAGCACTGTGCCATGCCATACGGATAAATAAAGGACCGTAATGTCCAAAATCTGCCGGCCACCAATCTTGTGAGTCTGTCATTAAAGCTGTTAAATCTGCTTTTAATGCTTCTAAATCTAAAGTTTTAAACTCCTCAGCATAGTTAAAATCTTCTCCCATAGGATCGACTTTTGGACTGTGTTGTTTTAAAATATTTAAATTTAATTGGTTTGGCCACCAATCTCTATTTTGCGTTCCTCTACCTGCAGCAGAGTTTACTTGCATTTTTCCGTTATGGAAAGGACATTTGCTGATGTCATTTGATTCTTGTCCCATAGGTGATGATTTTATTTGTTACTTTTCTTTTTAAATATACTTATTTTATACAAATATTCAAAATTTGAATAGTAAATTAAACGTTGTTTTATTATTTATCTCTATTCTTTAATAGATAAAAACTACTTTGTAACTTAATATATATAAATATTATTGTATTCAATTCAAAAATTAAAAAAAGATAAATAATTCGATCTGATTATTTAGCTTTTTAAATTATGACAATACTTCTATTATTTTAGTATTAAAATCGGGTAAATCCTCTGGAACTCTACTTGAAATAAAGTTTTGATCGACTACTACGGATTGGTCTACCCAATCCACACCTGCATTTATAAGATCCTTTTTAACAGCTTCAACAGATGTCATTTTTTTTCCATGAACCAACTCAGCATCAATTAATGTTTGTGGTCCGTGGCAGATAGAGGCAATAGGTTTGTTGGCATTTGCAAATCCTTTTATAAAATTAAGAGCTTCTTTGTTTACTCTTAGTTTATCTGGATTAATAACTCCACCCGGTAAAACTAAGGCGTCATAATCTATAGGATTTGCATGTCCAAGAGCTACGTCTACAGGGTAATCTTTTGTCCATTCGTCCCCTTGTTTGGCTCTAACTTTATCTTTTTTAGGCGATACAATGTGTACTATAGCACCCGCTTTTTCTAAAGCCTCTTTTGGGCTTGTTAACTCAACTTCTTCAAAACCATCTTCTGTAAGTATGGCAATTTTTTTTTCCGTTTAATTGACTCATAATTTACAGTTTTAGTCCTCTTTCCATTCGTTAATTTCTTTTTCTATTTCTTCTCGAGTTCGGCCCGATTTCTCTTGAATCTTACCTACAACTTCATCAAATTTTCCTTCTGCATATACTTTGTCATCGTCAAACCAATCCCCGTACTTTTGTTTAACTGCTCCTTTAATTCGATTCCATTTCCCTTCTAATTCTAGCTTATCCATAATTAAATGTTTAAAAGTTAATTAATTAGAGAACTTTTGAATCAAAACAAATAGTATACAATTACAGTTAATTAACAAATCTTTAGTTACTCAATAACATGGGGGATAAACCTACTTTTGTTTGTGGTTATTGGGTAATCACTCTCTCTAAAGGTAATCCCACAAGATTCTCCGCCAATTACCCAACTTCCTATAATTGAGTAACCGCTACTTTCTTTGTGCAAAGTAGCTAGTTTTTGATATATAAAACCTTCTTCCCCATAATCACCGGGAGTATCAAATATCATTCTGTTGTTTACATACATAGAGATATTTGCACCTTCTCGAGACAATAAGGGTTTAGATACGTAATTAGACATGTTTTTAGGACTATCAAAGTACGTTTCTAAAAGGTTAGGGTGGTTAGGGTTTAAATCCCAAAGAATTGGTAATATAGCTTTATTGGATAAAATCATTTTCCAACTCGGTTCAATCCATTGGGTTTCATTTACATCCATGGCAACATGAATTCCAAAATCTTCATTTACAATCCACTCCCAAGGATAGAGTTTAAATATATCTGTAATGGGATTCTCGTCTAAATCGGTAAAGTTTTGGCCGTTCCATCCAATTTCATCTATATAGATCAATTGGGTCTTAATGCCGGCTTGTATTGCTGTATCTCTTAAATACTCTACATTAGTTAAATCTTCCAAACTTTCGCGTACACAAGTAAAATGTAAAGTAGATCCTTTTAAAAACGGTTTTACCTCTTTCCATTTAGCAATTAACTGTTCATGTATGCTATTAAACTGATCCGCTTTTTTGCCAAAATAATGTTCCTTCCAATGCCATTGTACCACGCCACATTCAAATAGAGAGGTTGGCGTATCGGCATTAAATTCTAATAATTTATATGAATCCTTAATAGCGTCATAGGCTAAGTCAAATCGTCCGTAAACTGAAATATCGTCGTTCTCCCAGCTTTTAATAATATGATGTTTCATAAAAGGCGGAATCCCAAATTGCTCAAACAAATCCGCATCTATAACATACTGTACCGCTGTTAAGCATAAATCCCAAAGTTCTGAGGTAACTTTATAAATGTCTTCGGCTTGTTTATCAGAGATCGAATAATAATAATGATCCATCCAGTACGCGTCATTTCCTTCGGTATGATAACCAAACCCAATTTTTTCAACACGTTCCACCCAATTAGGGTCTTTGTTTACATATTTTATTTTCATTACGATCCACTGCTAAATGAACTAGTTTTAGAA
Source organism: Lachnospiraceae bacterium (assembly GCA_963595625.1). Taxonomy (GTDB): domain Bacteria; phylum Bacteroidota; class Bacteroidia; order Flavobacteriales; family Flavobacteriaceae; genus Flavobacterium. The sequence continues at coordinate 3,539 of CAVBJB010000090.1, forward strand.
TAAGCTGATTTTCCAAATCCACCACGCGTACTCGATTTTGAATAGGCATTAGCTTTTGTTGCATTGGTTCCAGAAACCGAGCTTGGGTGTAAACCGGCACTTCCGTATCCCATACCTCCACCTAAATGTCTAAAGGCCATATACCATAACAACGGACTACCCGAATAATGACGGTTAGATTGTTGGTATTGGTCCGTAACATTTGTATATTTTGCCGTAGAGTCTGCACGCATGTACACCTGTTGTGTAGCTTCGCGTTTAGGTTCTTGTTTATTACACGAGGCTAAAACCGAGGTAATTAAAACAAGCGTTACTGCTTTAGATGATTTTTTCATAATTATTGCACCGTTACATAAATAGGAATGGTATTTAACTTTACAACCTTAGTTGTATCCGTTTCCCAAGTATTTTCAACCAATTTTGTCTTTATCGTATCAGTTTTTTCAACCAATTTTTCCCCGTTTAACCAAAGCGTTTGTTTCGTTAAATGGTAAACCGTGTCGTTTTTAGTAACCGTTGTCAACGTTACCTCTCGAGCCGATTTTTTATCTAAATTTTCTAAATTTTCACTTTTATTTTCAGCACAACTAAAAAGGGCAAAAACACACCCCATAAGTACTAATTTTTTCATACCTCTATAATTTTTATGCAAAATAATTAAAATAATTTACAACACCTTTGTTTAAAGGTTGTTTCCCATACTTTTATTCGTTAATTTTATACTAAATCAAATGAAAGAAATGAAATTCCATACAAGAAAATGGGTAAAGCCCGAAGATTTAAACCCAAACCGAACCTTATTTGGAGGTAAATTACTCGCGTGGATAGACGAGGAAGCTGCACTTTACAGCATCGTTCAGCTCGAAAACCCACACGTCGTAACCAAGTTCATGTCCGAAATTAATTTCATGGCATCAGCTAAACAAGGCGACATCATCGAAATCGGGATCGAAGTGGTTAAATTCGGAACAACATCCCTAGTCTTAAACTGCGAGGTACGTAACAAAATGACACACGAAACCATCATTACCGTAGACCGTATCACCATGGTAAACCTAGACGAAAACGGAAACCCAAAACCACACGGAAAAACCCAAGTCGAATACGTAAAAAACAGACTTGCCAATAAAGAATAAACCCTTAACCTTAGCCACCAAAAGCTAAGGTTTTTTTATTTGGGTGTTGCGGGGCCAATAATCCTCTTAATTTTAAAATCTCAGGTAAAAGCCCCCGCCGGGCTGTACGCACTCGCTCTTTTAACTTCACTTCATTACGTTAAAAGGAGCTCAAACAAAGCTCCCATCCCTAACACATCCGTACGTTACAAATATTAAACGTACCTTTGCAGTATGAATATACAAAACATACTTAAAAATCTAAATATACAAGCGCTTAATAAAATGCAAAATCAAGCATTACAAGCGTTCGAAAATCATAACAACCTAATCCTATTATCACCCACAGGATCAGGTAAAACCCTAGGTTTTTTACTCCCAATTTTATCTAAATTAAAAAAAGACGTAAAAGGAGTTCAAGCCGTAATACTGGTTCCCTCTCGAGAACTAGCCTTACAAATAGAGCAAGTATTTAAAAAAATTACAACTGAATATAAAATTAACGCTTGTTACGGAGGACACAATACCCGTACAGAGTTAAATAATTTAAGTTCTCCACCAGCTGTTTTAGTAGGAACACCAGGTAGAGTAGCTTTCCATATTCGCGAAGCCTCATTTTCGACTCAAAACGTACATACCTTTGCGTTAGATGAGTTTGACAAAGCCTTAGAATTGGGTTTCCATAAGGATATGGAATTTATCATCCAAAGCTTTATCGGGATTAAAAACAGAATCTTAACCTCAGCAACAGATCTAGAAAAACTTCCAGAATTTACGCAAATGCATGAGGCTAAAACGGTTAGTTTTTTAACTCAAACCGAAGTTAAGCCCAATTTAACTTTTAAAAAGGTAACGGCTAAACCCGAAGAAAAGTTAGAAGTTGTTATTAAACTACTCGCTAAAATAGGTAAAGAGACGGTGTTGGTATTTTGTAACCACCGTGATGCCGTAGATCGTATTGCAGAAACGCTAACCAATAAAGGCGTTGCTAATACCAGTTTTCATGGAGGATTACAACAAGAAGATCGCGAACGTGCGTTACTTAAGTTTAGAAACGGAAGTTCTCGTATATTGATTACAACAGATTTAGCAGCCCGCGGATTAGATATTCCAGAAATTGGAGCCGTTGTACATTACCAATTGCCCGAAAAAGAGGATGCTTTTATACACCGTAACGGTCGTACCGCACGTATGAAGGCTAAAGGGAAAGTATATCTTATGCTAACCAACGAGGAGCATTACTCGTTTATTGATACCAACATTCCTGAAGAAAATCTTGAAGGAAACTTCACTATAAAAAATCAATCTGATTTTAAAACCATTTACATAAGTGCTGGTAAAAAAGACAAAGTAAATAAAGTAGACGTAGTAGGTTATTTAATTAAAACCGGAGGTTTACAAAAAGAAGACATTGGCTTAATAGAGGTTAAAGATACCCAAGCATTTGTAGCAGTAGCTTCAAAAAAAGTAAAAGCTTTATTAGCTACGTTACAAGATAAAAAGCTAAAAAACAAAAAAGTTAAAATAGCGGTAGCTAAAGCATAAAGAATTTGTATCGAGAAGCTGTTAAATAAAGCTCTCGATACTTTTTTTGTACCTCAAAATCACTCAAGCAAATTTTTTTAGAAGAAAGAGAAAAGAAGAAAGAGAAAAGACGCTCACATCGGTGGCTGAGGCTCTCGAAGCCACAAAACCACTTTCAAATTCTATGTTATTTCCATTAGGTGGCTGAGACTCTCGAAGCCACAAAATCACTTTCAAATTCTATGTTATTTCCATTAGGTGGCTAAGGCTCTCGAAGCCCTTCCTCATGTCATTTTGAGCGCAACGCAGTGGAGTCGAAAAATCTCAACCAGAAAACAGATTTCAGAAATCAGTTAAATACTTTCATCACTTCAAGTAATATTCCCGAACCGTTAGGGTAGGGTATTTTGTATCGAGAAGTCTATGTTAAAAGCTTTCGATACAATTTTTCGTACCTCAAAACCACTCAAGCTGACGAGTTTTAGAGCAAATACACAGCTACGGTGGCTGAGGCTCTCGAAGCCACAAAAGCATTTTCATACCTTATAACTTCCATTCGATAGTTGAGGCTCTCGAAGCCCTTCCAGCTTGTCATTTTGAGCGCAACGCAGTGGAGTCGAAAAATCTTAAACAGAATTCAGTAAACAGATTTCAGAAATCAGTTATCAGTAAAATTTTAAGTCACTTCGATTAAAATCCCCGAACAGTTAGGGTAGGGGATTTTGTATCGAGAGGTTTACTAATCAAACTCTCGATACAATTTTTCGTACCTCAAAACCACTCAAGCTGACGAGTTTTAGAGCAAA